>CAZYWR010000348.1:0-3965 GCA_964651185.1 uncultured Polyangiales bacterium | reverse complement strand
TACGTGGTAGACGTCCAGGCGTTCATGATCGAGCAGCATGCCGCTGTATCGGGCCAACCCCGCTCGCGGTGCTGGTCCGCGTACGGGCACGGGCACGGGCACGCGTACGACCAGAAACCAGAAATCAGGGACAGGCCCTAGCGAGCCGCATCGAAGATCTGAAAGTCATTCCGCCGGTGCAGGCTTTTCGCTGCTCGTGGCGGCGAGTAGACGGCGTCTCTCCTGGAGCAGGTAGGGTTCGTAGTGGTCGCGTAAGAAGTCTGCCTTGTGGTCCTGGAATGAGGCGATCGCGCCGACGCGGGCCCAGCACCAGATAAACCACCAAGCAAAGTCGACTTGATGGCCAAGAAAGCCGCAGCGTGCGCTGCCCGGGTAGAGATGATGGTTGCTGTGCCACTCGCCTGCGACGTATCCCGGCCAGAGCTGGTTGATCGCTACGTCATGGGTGTTGAAGTCGACGCCCGCGCGCCTGCGGTCTTGGCCGGCGCCGTGGCCGCCATAGTTGAACGTCCTCACGCCGACTGCCCAGATCGCTGCGCTCCCGAACAGCGCAAGCGCGAGCGCGTGCCCCCCCAACAGATAGAACGCCGCGTACCAGAACGACCAGTTCAACGCATAGTGGCACAAAGTGGACGCCGGATGACAGACCGAGCCCCACTTCCGATATGACGCGAACGAGTTCAGGCGTACTCCCGTATGCCGCAACATGGTCGTCGCGCGAGCGTAGTCAGCTTCGTTAAGGTTTGGATCGATCGCCTGATGGTTCACATCGGCTAAGAAGCAATACCAGAAGCCTGCGCTCGCGTTGTAGGGATCGCCCGGTCGTTCCGCAAAGCGATGGTGGACGTGATGGGAGATCACGTAGGTCTCCTCGGGCACGATCTTGATCACCAGATTGCGGCAGAGCCCGCGAAAGAAGCGGTTCCGAAAGCGATACGCCCGGTGCGTCGCATAGCGGTGGAGCCAGATCGTGCCGTGGGTGCCGAGCACGATCATGCTGTAGACGAAACCCAGCGCGAACAGCGTCCAGCTGAAGTACAGGCGAAAGAACAGGAAGAGTGGCACAAACAAGCCAAGTGTCGCTCCCCAAGTGAACGCCTGCAGCCAACATTTGCGCGAACGAAAGATGTTCAACCGTGCAAAGAACTCCCGACAAAGCTCACGTTTCGAAGGTACGTAGAGTTCGCCATCTCTGCTCCAGCCATAGCTCGGCTCGCCCAAAACACGGTCCAAGAACGCCATGCACCTCCGGCTCGGTCACCGCGGTCAAGCGCTTGCTCCGACTCTCCTGCGAGCAAGCTGATGCGGAGTCGGCGCACCCTAGCGCATGGCGGTGCAGATATGCGAGCTCAAACGCATGCTACGTCATCCGCTCCGAAGCACGGCCGGGCGGCCGGCAGATGCGTCGCCTTTCGCAGTTGGGCGCTCATGGATCCCCGCATCGTTCCGCCCCTCGACGTAGAGGAACGGCATGACTGTCAACTGGAAGAGGGTCTGCAACAGATGTTGCTTACCAGCGCAGGATGATCGCCGCCCGTTCCGGCGCAGGATAGTTGCTACCCGCGCCGCGCGCGTCGCTATTCGTAGCGTAGCGCTTCGATCGGCTCGAGCCGCGCCGCTTTGCGCGCTGGGTAGAGGCCGAACGCGATGCCGACCAGCACGCTGAAGCCGACTGCGAGCGCGACCATGTCGAGGCGTACGGAGAAGGTCCAGCCGAGCCGCCCGGCCAACGCGTAGGTCACGCCCACCCCGAGCAGCACACCCAACAAACCCCCGAGCATGGAGAGCGTGATCGCTTCGACCAAGAACTGCACGAGAATGTGCGACGGCCGCGCCCCGACCGCCATCCGCACGCCGATCTCGCGGGTACGCTCGGTCACGCTCACGAGCATGATGTTCATGATGCCGATGCCGCCGACCATCAGAGAGACCACGGCGATGGCTGCGAGCAGCGCGCTCAGGGTCTTGGTGCCCTGTTGCTGCGCGGCAGCCAGTTCTGCCAGGTTTCGAATGGAGAAGTCGTCGTCCATGCTCGATTCGATGTGGTGGCGCTCGCGTAAGATGCTCGCGATCTGCCGTTGTGCGCGTTGGGTGTCGTCGCCCGAGGTGGCGCTGACCAAGATGATGCCGCCGAGGTATTTCTGCAGACCTCCCTGAATCTTGGTCTGGAAGGTCGTGACCGGAATGTACGCCGCGTCGTCGTAGTCTTGGCCCATCGGCGACTGTCCTTTCTTGGCGAGTAAGCCGATCACCGTAAAAGGCACCGCCCGGATGCGCACGGTCTGCCCCACAGGGTCGACGTGCGGGCCGAACAGTCGGTCCGCGACGGTCTCGCCGAGCACGATCACTTTGCTCGAACTCTCGATGTCTCCGTCGCTGAACAGCGCGCCCGAGGCCGTGCCCCAACTGCGGATCTCGAAGTAGTCCGGCGTGGTGCCCGACACGACCGTGTTCCAGTTGGCCTCGTCACCGACGATCGAAGCGCGCACGTTGAGCTGCGGCGCCACGCTGCGCACGAACAGCGCCTGCCCGCGGATCGCGTCGAGGTCGTCCCAAGTCAACGTCGGCAGCGAGCCGAAGCCGCCCATCACGCCGCCCGAGCGGGTCGAGCCGGAGAGCACGATCAGCAGGTTCGTGCCCATGCCGCTGAACACCTTCTCGACGCTCGAGCGCGCGCCCTCGCCCACCGCCACCATCGAGATCACGGAGGCGACGCCGATCACGACGCCCAGGGTGGTGAGAAACGAGCGGGTCTTGTTGAGGAGGAGCGCCCGCATCGCGACGGGCAGCGTTTGCACGAGGTTCATGCCGCCCGTCCCGGTTGCGCAGCAGACACTGCGCGCAGCGGCTCTTGGCGCTGATCGGAGACGAGCTTGCCATCCTTCATCACGATCACGCGCGAGGTGTACGCCGCGATGTCGGGCTCGTGCGTGACCAGCATGATGGTCAGGCCCGACGTCCAGAGCTCTTGAAACAGCGCCATCACCTCGATGCTCGTGCGCGAGTCGAGGTTGCCGGTGGGTTCATCGGCCAGGATCAGCTGCGGTCGGTTGACCAAAGCGCGCGCGATGGCGACCCGCTGCTGCTGTCCCCCGGAGAGCTGCGCCGGACGATGCTCGAGCCGGCCGCCGAGCCCGACTCGCTCGAGCGCCTCGCGCGCGCGACGCTTTCGTTCGTGGCTCTTCACGCCGGCGTAGACCAGCGGCAGCTCCACGTTCTCGAGGGCGCTCGTGCGGGGGAGCAGGTTGAAACTTTGGAACACGAAGCCGAGCGTCTGGTTACGAACGTCGGCGAGCTCGCTGCGCGTGAGCCCCGAGACCTCGCGATCGGCCAGCCAGTAATGGCCGGAGCTCGGGCGATCGAGGCAGCCGATCACGTTCATCAGCGTAGACTTACCCGAGCCGGAAGCGCCCATGATCGCGATGCACTCCGCGCGCTCGACCGTCAGGGAGACGCCGTCCAGCGCGCGCACTTCGCTCTCGCCGAGCCGGTAGATTTTGGAGAGCGCTTCGAGGCGAATCAGCGGCACGAGCGGCTCCGTGCGCGGCTCACGGGCGTGAGCTCGCGTTCGATTGCGAGTTGGAGAGAGCTTCGATGATGACGGCGTCGCCGGGCCGGAGCGCCCCCCACACGACCTCCGTGAGCACGCCGTCGCTGATGCCGGTGATGATCTCGGTCGACACCGGCCGACCCTCGCGCAGCCGGTAGACCGTTCGGCGGTCTTTGCGCCCGGACTGTGCGTTCGGGGAGCGCACGGCCGACTCTGGTTCGGGGCGATAGCGCAGCGCCGCGTTGGGAATGCGCAGCACGTCTGCTTTCTCCGCTGGCGTGAAGATGACGGTCGCCGTCATGCCTGGCTTGAGCAGACGCTCGCGGTTGTCCACATCGATCACCGCGTCGTAGGTCACGACGTTCTGCACCGTGATCGCGGCGTCGCGCACCTGGCGCACCACGCCCTCGAAACG
>CAZYWR010000347.1:0-11667 GCA_964651185.1 uncultured Polyangiales bacterium | reverse complement strand
GTCATTATCCGTCGGTGGAGAGGCGTGATGGCATTCATCAGCGGCTCCGTATTTCTGGGCGCTCTCTTGAGCCCCATGTGAGCTAGCTGGCCGGTGCAAATTGTTGTCTCTTTCAACAATGACGCTTGTCGGGCATGGGCGTCTGATATAGCTTCTGGGCGAAGTGAAGCCGTGCGTATGGCCTGGGCGCGTCGTGCGTTTCCAGGTGCCCTCCGAAGATCAGAGGCGCGGAGGCTATGTCGGGACGGGCAATAGTGATGAGTAGCGAAGTATTCGTTGGGTAGTTCTCCGTCGTGACAAGGGACGCCGCGCGATTCTCGCGGTAGCAGGGGGCTGCGCATCACGCGCGGCTTTGCGTCGATGTGGCCTCTAGAGCAACGGAGGCCGCATGGCTATCCGTGCATCACAGGCAACCCCGTCCACCCCACTGATCGGCACCCCCACTCTCGTTGTAGCTAGACCGAGAGGTTGAAGACCGATGATGTTCAAGCTTGCATGTGCGCCGTGGATCGAGCCCGTCGCAGCCCTGAGGGCATATTGGAATCGAGCTCGCCATACTACGGCATGTAGCTTCGTCTTCACACAGCAAGAGCGCTTCGGCTGCCAGATGGGTCCGCGCATTCGAAGCCGTGCGAGCATCGACGGAGAGCGGATCCAGGTGAAGGTCTTGGAGGGCCCGAGCGTCGGCAAGGAGTACATGACAGCGCCTGAGCTGCGCGGCAAATGTCGTGTGCGGCGCGGACGGTTTCCTGACCTTACTTTGACCCTCGATCCACAGGGCGCGTTCGTGATGACGGACCAGCACCATCCGGTTTACGACGTGGGGTTCCGTAACATCGCGAGTATTCTGGAGCGTTCCACGGCTGCAGCCGGTGGCATGAGCGCCGTTTCGGTTGCCCTCGACTCCTATGAGGACGAACCATACGTGAGGCTCATCGTAGACTTCCCCGTCGAGATGCACAGCCATACTGTCGAGGATGGCGATACGGCTTGGACATTGGCGCATCGGCACGATGTCAATGCCTATCTATTGGTCCACGTCAACCAACGCAAGAGCTTCGAAGACTTTCGGCCGGGCGACCGCGTTCTCATTCCGCAGACGTACGCCTCCCGCGTGGTGCTCGAGCTGTTCCGCGAGACGGCGTTGCCGCATTCGTTCCAAGCGTACGACCACGAAGGCGAGCTCTACGAGCACTACGAGTGGTCCGACATCGAGGTGCACGAGCACGGCGGATTCGGCGCGCGCCAGGCCGCTCGGTGAGCTGACGGGCAGCGCGGTGCCTGTTACGCCCAGGCGGCGCTCATCACGAAGCGGTCGACGTTGCCGAGCCAGGGGCCTTGCTTTACGTAGGCCGCGCGCACGCCGATGAAGCGGAAGCTGGCGCGAACCACGCCCGCGAACGCGCTTCGGAAGTACTCGAAGCGCGTGAGGCGAGCGCCTTTGAGCTCGATGGTAAGGTCTTTGGGACCGACCTTGACGACTTCGAAGCTGCCTCCCTGAAAGAGCCGGCCCCAAAAGCGATCGAAGCGGGCCATCAAGACCCAGGGCGTGACACCGGTCGCGCGCGCCGTCTTGACGACCGTCTGCATGAACGTACCTTGAATCCGATCGCCGACCGCCTCACCGATCGTCACGCGCTCGTCTTTGTCGAGCAGGAGCGCGTCGCAAGCGGCATAGTGCGCGATCCCAACCTCGATCGGCAACCAGGCAGGCGCCAAGGTGCCGGTGATGGTCTCGACGTGCGCCGGATCGAGCAGAGTTAGGTAACGCTCGTAGTGGCCGCGCGCGCGCAGCGTGCCCAGAGACGACTGCAACAACGTCGACCTCACGTGTGACGCCGCTACGATGGGAGCCGCGTGCGGGATGATGATCTCTGCTGCGGAGCTCAAAGTTCTTCTATTAAACCGCGTCCTGTCTCAAGAACTCAAGCGCGCTTGCGGCTTATGTCAGGCGTTGCTCGCGAATGGCTTTGACTACGACGCGGTGTTGATACTCCACCTGCTGCTGGCGGGGGAGGACGCGGCCGTCAGTAAGCTTCGTCCCGTAGGGGAGTACCTTGGAGAAGACGACACGTCCGCCTTCGAACACCTGGGTGCGAATCTGACGCTTCTCGGAGCCGAGGTCTTCTGTTTGCACATGATACATGCGCTCGAGCACCCGCAGCTCTTCGTTCATGCCGCGCGCGACGGTATTGTCGTGGGCGATGTCTGCAGGCGGCGTGAAGCGTTCCTCCAGCTGCATCTGCGCGATGCGATCGAGATCGCGCGAGCTCACGCTGGAGGGCGAGAGCGCGAGGACGGGCACGCCGCGCTCGACGGAGGTGGGCATCGCTGGGTCCTTGCGCACGAAGCCGAGCTCGACCGGGTCGGACGCGAGGAACGCGCCGGTGACGCTGCGAAGGGCGCGAAACACGCGCTTCGCGCCCTCTTCGTCACAGGCGTTGGCGACCAGCCGCGGAGCACAGGCGTTGTGGGACTCGTTGGCCTTGGCGCGCATGCTCGCGCACTTGATGAAGCCGTAGGCGTTTTGGATCGCGGTGAGCTCGTGCGTCGTCACCACGATCTGCACGCGCGCGCTGAGGAACAGGTCGAGCGTGTTGAAGTTCGTGCCGGCGCCGAGATCGAGGATGACGACATCGGCTTCGGCCTTCTTGAAATGGCGGATGAACTTTTGCTTCTGTGAGTGCTTGGGGTTGGCGGCGCCGACGGCGTCGCTCGTGGCATACACCAACGATAGCCCGTGAAAGCGCGTGGGAGTTGCGACCTTGCTCAGCTCCTTCTCGTCGCCCTGCAGAAACGCATCGAGCGTCACGCGGGGCGCCTCTACGCCGAACAAAGTGTGCTGGTTGCCACCGCCGAGATCGGCGTCGATCAACAGACAGCGCAAGCCGCGACGGGCGACCGCGACCGCGAGGTTCGCCGCGACCACGCTCTTGCCCACGCCGCCTTTGCCGCCTGCGACCGCCCACACATCGGGCCCCTCGACCGCAGCATCGAGCGGACGCCAAGAGGCGAGGGGGCGATCGGCCGGGCTCAGGTGGGTCTGGGACTGGGAGACGTTCATCGCTGCGCCCCCTGACGACGAAGAAGTTCGGCGCTCGGAGGTGCCGTGCTCTTGCACGCCGCTCGCGCGCGTTGTACGCGCGGGCGGTTCGCCCCCGTGTACCTTCGATCTTCCCTCAATCGCGTCAGCGAGTCGATGCCCTTGCGTGGACGCGTCTGGCAACGCGAGCGCCATGTCAGCCTACGCGCCGGATGACTTGCACGTGCTCAGCGACCGTGGCGCGATACGCACGCGTGGCCGCGCGCCCTGGCCGTAGGCGCTCCAACGCTCGCCGGGTTTCGGCGTGGAGCGCTACGAGCCGCTCGAGGAGCTTCGCGTCGCGCTCGAGCACGACCTGAAGCCGCGCCTTCAGGTCCGCCTCGAGGGAGGCCGGTTGGCCGGCGAGGTGAGCCTCTTGGATCTGCGCGATGAGCGCTTGGCGCTTGGCCAAAACCGCAGGCAACGCCTGGAGCGCTTCGGGCTGTGCTTCGAGCGTGAGCGCCTCGAGCTGGCTTACCAGCTCCTCGAGCGTGCTCATGGCGTACCGATGACGCGTACGGTTCCGGTGCCCTCGTTCGCGACTTGCGACCACGCGGCGCGCAGCTCTTCGAGGACCTTGAACGCTGGTGCAAGCGGCTTTGCGTCGGCCTTGAAGTTGGCTTCGGTGATGCAGTCGAGCACGTAGACGTAGAGTCGATCGAGCTCGGCGCACAGCTCGGGCGCGCGCGTGGCGTCGAGGGTGGCGCGCAGCTCCGAGACGATGGCGTGCGCGCGCGAGAGGTGCACGCCTTTGGCGGCGTAGTCGCGCGCACCGATCGCCTGGGTGGCGAGCCTCAAGAACTTCAGGGCCCCGTCATAGAACTGCACGATGACGCGCGCGGGAGAGGCGGTCTGGACTTGATTCGAGCGGTATTGTGCGACGGCGAATGACATGGTCGTCCTCTCTACTAGCCCGCAGAGCCAGAAAGAATGCTAGTAAGCGCGCTGCCCTGGTTTTTCAGGTTGCCGATCGTCTGCTCGAGGGTGGAGTACTTCTCCTCGAGCTGTGATTGGTAGTCATCGAGCCGCGTCTGCATGTCCGCGAGCTGCTTATCGATGTCGCGGTTTCGCGTCGCGAGGCCGTCGATCCGGTTGTGCAGGATGCCGTCGGTCGCGGTATACGGGTCGATGCCCGCGCTCATCTGCCCCATCACGCCTTGACCGTCGACTTTGCCGGCCAGCAGCGAAGCCACGCCGTCGTAGTCGGTCGAGACCGCACTATCGAACTTGGTCTCGTCGAGGCTGAGCGTGCCGTCGCGCTGGGAGCTGACGCCGATCGAGGCGAGCGTGGTCAGCATGCTGCCGCCGTTGTCGACCGCCTTGCCGACCATGTTGCGCAGGGTGGCCTGCAGGGTCTGCATGGCGCTGTCGCCGTTCAGCGAGTCGGCGCCCTTGGTGACGCCGACGTAGCTGAATTCGGCGTTGAGCGTCGTCATGACGTCGTTGTAGGCCTTGATGAACGTGTTCAGCTTGGTCTTCAAGCCGTCACTATCGCGGTCGACGCTTACCGTCGACGTACCCGTCTTGGCGACGTTGAGCGTCACGCCGGGCACGGCGCCGGTAATCGTGTTCGAGGAGCTCGTCACGGTGAGCTCCGAGAGTCCGTCGATCACCACGACCGCGTCGCTGGCCGCCTGCTTTTCGGCGCCCGCCGCCGAGAGGCCGAGCGAAAGACCGGCGCTCTCGGTGAAGTCGATCGCGTTCGCCTTCCCGGTCTTGGTGCCCGTGACCTGCAGGCGGTAGTTGCTGCCGTCGTAAAAGATGCCGGCGGAGACGTTGGCGCCCGAGGAGTTGATCTTTTGCGCGATGGTGTTGAGCGTGTCGTCCGCGGTGATGTCGATGTCGACCGCGTCGTTGCTGCCCACCTTGATGCTGAGCGTGCCCGTTCCGGCCAAGCCGGCCTGGCTGCTGCTCGAGAACGTAGAGCTATAGGAGCGCTCGGCCTGGGCGACCGAAGTCACCTGAATGCTGAAAGAGCCCATCGCGGCGCCGCCGGTGGCGGTGGCCGAGAGCACGCTGGTGTCCGATGAGGTCACCGTATTGCCCAGCGCTTCGTTCTTGGTGTCGAGCGCCTTGGCCGCGTCCTGCAGCGCGGTGAGCTTGGTGTTGATGTTGGTAAGTTTTGTCGACTGTGACTTGTAGTCGGACTGCTGCTGCGTCAGCAGGTCCATCGGCTGTTTGGCTTCGTTGACGAGCGCCGTGATGATCGAGCCCGTGTCGAGACCGGATGCGATTCCGCCGAAGCTGATGTTGGCCATGGTTCCGACTCCTCATAGAGAAAAGAGCAAGCAATAAGACAAGACGCTGCGCGCGCGGGACGCCGGGCGTCGCCGTCCGCCGTCGCCGCGCGCGCGAGGAGGATCAGCCGCGGAGGAGCGACAGCGCCTGCGAGGGCAGCTGGTTCGCCTGGGCGAGAACCGCCAAACCGGCCTGGCTGAGGATGTTGTTACGCGTCATCGACGCGCTCTCTTCGGCCACGTCGACGTCGCGGATACGCGAGTTGGCGGCCGAAAGGTTGTTGTTCGCGCTTTGCAGGTTCGAAACCGTCACCTGGAGGCGGTTCTGAATCGCACCGAGCGAGGCGCGCGTGTTGGAGGTGGCTGCGATCGCCTTGTCGAGCATGTCGAGGGCGGTCTGCGCCGTGCTGGCGTCGCCGGTCACGGTGGCGCCGGTCTCGTCGGTGCCGTTGCCGATCACGAGCGTGGTCAGGTCGAGAGGCGTGGTGCCGTCGGCCGGGTCCACACCGTACGAGCTGGACGTCATCTTGGTCAGGTTGGCCGTGATGGTGTCGCTCGCGCTCGAGGAGATACCGACCTGGAACTTGACGCTCGCGGTGCTTCCGTCCAGGAGCTTCTGGCCGTTGAAGTCGGTCACGTTCGCGATGCGGTTGATTTCACCACGCAGCTGCACGAACTCGGTCTGCAGCGCGGAGCGGTCGGAGTCGCCAAGCGTGCCGTTGGAGGCCTGCATGGCGAGCTCGCGCATGCGCGTCAGGACGCCGCTGTCCGAGTTGAGGGCGCCTTCGGCGGTCTGCAGCAGACTGATACCGTCGTTGGCGTTGCGTTCGGCCTGCGAGAGCGACCGAATCTGCGACTTCATGCGCTCGCTGATCGCGAGGCCTGCCGCGTCGTCGGCTGCGGTCGTGATGCGCATACCGCTCGACAGCTTGGCGAAGTTCGAGGACAGCGCATTGCTGGTCTGGTTAAGGTTGCGTTGTGCCTCGAGTGATGCGGTGTTGGTGAGAACGCTGAGTACCATTTGTCTCTTCCTTGAGTGAATCCGGCCCTCTCGGACCGGTCACGCCGTCCATGGCGTGTTCACCATGTTCTTTCGGTCGGACCGAGAGAAGCTTGAGCAGAATCCGACGGCGGGGCGCCAGGGGCTTGACGGCGGGTGCTCGCAAGTGGCGGGATCAGAGCGGTTTATGCAGTGATCTTGCGGGCACGCGCCTCTTGCATGCGTGTTGCATAAGGCCCTCTGCTGGCGCGCTTGCAGCGGGGCATGGCTGCCGATCAGGCGTGTAGGCGAAGGGAGAGGGTATGATTTCCGTCACGAGACTCAAAGGTCAGGTCGTCGCGCTCAACCCCGACATGATCGAGAGCGTGGAGGAAAATCCTGACACGACCATACGTCTCACCAGCGGTGAGAAGCTGCTCGTGCGCGAATCGCTGGAGCAAGTCGTGGAATTGGTCGCGACCTACCGTCGCTATCTGCTGAGTGCGCTCTCCGTACAGCCGCTGAGCGGCGCGTTCGCTCGTCATCCATCGCAGTTTCCCGCGATGAGCGACAAGAAATGAGAATGGACGTCGGCTCTATCCTCGGCATGTTGGTCGGGCTGAGCGCGATCCTGGTCGGGAACGCGCTCGAAGGAGGCCACATCGGCGCACTCCTGCAGCCGACGGCGCTCTTGATCGTGGCGGGCGGCACGCTGGGCGCGACCATGCTCGGCTTCCCGCTGCCCGTGTTCATCAAGGCCGTGAAGGCGCTGCGCGATGTGTTCTCCGATACTCCGCGCGACACCGGGAAGCTCATCGCCGAGATCGTCGATTACGCGCAGAAGGCGCGGCGCGACGGCATCATCGCCCTCGAAGAGCAGCTCGAGCGCGCGAGCGACCCGTTCTTGCGCAAGGCGCTCTTGATGGCCGTGGACGGCGCCGACTCGAAGACCATGCGCGACAACCTGGAGCTCGTGATCTCGCATTACGAAGACGACAAGGAGAAGCTCGCCAAAGTCTGGGAGTCCGCGGGCGGCTACGCGCCCACGATCGGCATCATCGGCGCGGTGATGGGCCTCATCCACGTGATGCAGAACCTCTCCGACGTCTCGGCGGTCGGCAAAGGCATCGCCGTCGCGTTCGTGGCCACGATCTACGGCGTCGCGCTCGCGAACCTCCTGCTGCTGCCGGTGGCGTTCAAGCTCAAGCTCAAGCTCAAGGTCGAGACCAAGCTGCTCGAGCTCATGATGGAGGGGGCGCTCGCCATCCAGGAGGGCATGAACCCGAGCCTCATCCGCGAGCGGCTCCAGGGCTTCTACCAGGAAGAGTCCGCGGGCGAGCAGTCAGCTCCGGCGTCGGCTCAGGTAGGCGTCAAAGGGATTTAGGTTCGGGGAATTTCTGCCGATAAGCCGTCGAGGCGCGCGCGAACGTACGCGAGCCAAATCAAAGGGACATGGCGCGTCGTAAGAAGAAGGAGGAGCACGTCAACCACGAGCGCTGGCTCGTGTCGTATGCGGACTTCATTACCCTCCTGTTCGCCTTCTTCGTCGTCCTGTTCGCGATCTCGCAAGTGGACTCGCGGAAAATGGGCCGCTTCACCGAGGCCGTCCAGGATGCGACCAAGATCGGCATCTTCGACGGCAAGCAGGGCACGTCTCCGATCTTGGGCGGCGCCGGCGTCGGTGTGCCTGTGACCAGCGAACCGCTGGCGCAGTCTGGGCCGACCCCGCTCGCGGGGGGCGCGACCATCGAGACCATCCGCGAGCGGCTGAATAAGAGCTTGGCGTCCGCGATCGGCGGCGGCCGCGTGACGTTGGTGGAGCACGACGACGGATTGGTGGTGCGCTTGCGCGACGCGGCCTTCTTCGAACCGGCCAAGGCGGACGTCCGGCGGGAGGTGCTGTCAGATTTGTCGGCGGTCGGCCACACCCTGCGCGAGCTCGAAAACGAGATTCGCGTGGAAGGACACACGGATTCGATCCCCATTCGCAATTCGAGCTATCGCTCGAACTGGGAGCTGTCGGCGGCACGCGCGGCGGCGGTGTTGGATGAGCTGGTGAAGACCAGCGGCATTCACGAGTCTCGGCTGAGCATCGCCGGGTACGCCGCCCAGCGGCCCCTGATGAGCAACGACACCGCCGACGGCCGCTCACAAAATCGCCGGGTCGACATCGTCGTACTCGATCGCGGGCGGGGCAAGCGCAAGTCCGGCAGCGCGCCCGCTGCAGCGGCCGGCGAGAGCGGCGGTTGAGCGATGCCCACACAGCCATACCCGAGAAGCACGGAGAGCGCGAGGCTCTCGACGCAAACGCTGTTTTTCCCGCTTATAATGGGACTACGAGCGCAGGAGTACTCGTTGGGTCGATCCCCGCCGCGCGAACCGGAAGGAGTTCGACATGGTCCAGCACCAACTCGCGGTGCCAGCGTGTGACATGGAGCAGGTGAACGCCACGATCGGGCGCATTCGTCGCATGCGGATGCGCCTCCACGACGAGAACATGCGCGCCTTGATCGGCTCGATCGAGGGGCTACCGGTCCTGCCTTCCGTGTGCCGCGAGCTCAACACGGTGCTGGCGCGGCCCGACTTCGCGATCCGCGACCTCGCGCTGGTCGTCGAAAAGGACCCCGCGCTGTGCGCCAAGCTGCTGCAGCTCGTCAACTCGTCCTTCTTCTCGATCGGACGCAAGCTCTCCACGGTCCAAGACGCGATCGCCTATCTCGGCACGAACATGCTGAAGAACTTGGTGATGAGCGTCTCGCTGTGGCGCTCGCTGGAAGAGGCGCGTCCGGAGGCCTTGAGCCGACTCGCCCGCGTGCACACGCGCTGTCAGCGAGTAGCTTCGCTATCGCGCAAGCTCATCACGGGATCGCGGACGCGTTCCGAGGAGGCGTTCGTCGCGGGCCTCCTGCACGACATCGGCGAGACCTTGCTGATCGTCTACCTGCCCGAGCGCTACGAGCGGGCCATGGCGCAGTCCAAGCAGACGGGAACGCCCTTCCACGAGGTCGAGCGTGAGCTCTTCGACGTGGATCACGCCGAGCTCGGCGCCCACTTGTTGGACGCCTGGGGCTTGCCCTTTTCGGTGTTGGAGGCGGTCGCCTTCCACCACAACGCGCCGGAGCTCGAGCACGAGCGCGTGGAGCTGGCCGATGCGATCTACATCGCGGTGTCGCTGGTCGACGCGCGCGAGCAGGGGGTAGCCCCCGAAACTACGCTCGATCCCGCCTACCTCGAGCGCCTGGGTATGGCGAACGAGCTGCCTCAATTCTTGCGCCTGCTCTCGGAGGTTTGAGCGGCCCGGCTGCGCGATAGACGCCGCGCGGAAATGACTGCTCGGAGTCATCAAAAAGACGCCGCGGACGGTCGCTAACAAGAGTGGAGATCGATGGCGAAAAGCGATTCAGGGCTCGACACCGCGGCCGCCCTGCTTCGGATTCTAGGCGAGCAGGCCTTCGACACCGAGGACATGAAGGCGCACGAGATCCGCGTCAAGGCGGAGGCGTGGGCGCGCCATCTCCTGCTCGGAACGGCGCACCCCGAGCGCGGGAGCGAGCCCGCCAGCGAGCGCGAGCGCGATTACATCGGCGCGCGCCGCTGGGCGGAGTCGCTGCGACGCTCGGAGCTCTTGTATGTCCGCCGCGCCTTGACCGAATTCCGCCAGGTGATCTGGTCGCTGGTGCAGAACTTCTCGCGCGCGGTGGCGGTCGAGGGTGAAGAGGATCGCCGCGTAGCCGCGCAGATCGACCGGCTGCGCAGCGCGATCGAGAGCAACTCGATCGACCAGCTCAAGCGCGAAGCGAGCTCCGTGGCGGCCGCCTTGTCGAAGATGGTCACGGCGCGCGAGCATCGCCGCAGCATCCAGTTCGAAGAGCTCGGGAGCGAGCTGAAGACCATGCACAAGCGGCTCGAGGACGCGCGCAAGTCGAGTGAGACCTGCGCGCTCACGGGCCTGCACAATCGGCGCGCGCTCGACTCGTACCTCGATCGCGTGGTGGAGTTCGACGGCCTGACCGGCGTGCCCGCGCTGTTGATGATCATGGACGTCGACAATTTCAAGAAGATCAACGACAACTTCGGCCACCCCTGCGGCGACGAGGCGCTCAAGGCGCTGGCGCGCGAGATGACGCGCTTGTTCCTGCGCAAATGCGACTTCGTGGCGCGCTACGGCGGCGAAGAGTTCGTGGTGGTGGTGCGCGACATGGAGTTCAAGCACGCGGGTGCGCTCGCGGAGCGCGCGCGCGAGCGCTTGGCGTCCGTGCGGCTCGCCTCCAACCCGCAGCTCGAGTTGAGCGTCAGCATCGGCGTGGCGGAGCTGCGCTCGGGCGACGACGCGCATACCTGGGTGATGCGCGCGGACGCCGCGCTCTTGCGCGCCAAGCAGCAGGGCAAAAACCGCGTCGTCCTGGCCGCCTGACCAGGCGCCGTCCGCCAGGGACGCGCGCCCGAAGAGGCGCGCGCGGCGCCGTCCGATCAGACGCGCAGCTCGAGTTCGATGCGGTCGAGTCCGGGCGTCAGGCGCAGCGCGATGCCCTGCCGCGCGAGCAAGACTTCGCCGACCTTGAGCCGCACGAAGTCGCGGTTGCCCGTGTGGTCTTCGAGCTCGTCGGGCCTAGTCAGGCACGCGACGCCTTCGACGTCGCTCGAAGTGAGGCAGATGACGATCTGTTCGCCTTGGGGGCGCGCCGAAAGCGCGCAGGCCAAGGCGCCTTCCCGGCTCACCACCAAGGCCAGGCCGAGCAACGCCTTCTCGACCGGCGCCAGGTCGAGCACGAGCTGCCGGCCTTCGAGCTCCGGGTGGATGCGCAGATCACACACCAGCTCCTTGCCGAGCAGACCGTTGCGCACGCGCCGCAGGGCGTGGCCGAGCCGGACCGGCGGCAGCTCGTGCGCATGGCGATCCGTGGGCGGCCGCGACAGCTCGATGCACGAGTCCACCAGCTCCTGGAGCTGCTCGGCGGCGGAGCGCACGTGGCTGACGAAGCGGGCTTGGTCGGGCGCGAGCGCGCCGTAGCGCTCGCTCGCCAAGAGGTCGCTGTAGCCCACCACGGAGTGGACGATCGAGCGCAGGTCGTGCCGGACGCGGGTCAGCGCGTCGCGCTTCGGCTTGAACGCAGCCGTGCGTCCGGTCTTGTAGACGCGCCGCTGTGGTCGCGTCTGCGCCGGTTCGCGGACTTTGGGCGCGAGTGTGCTGCGTCTGGAAGACATGCCTGCGTTGCTGACTCTCCAAATTTCGTCACTTGCGCTGGAACCTTGAGTCACCCTTCTTCGCCCTTTTCGTCGGACTGTACGAAGCCTTTCTTTTTCTGCTTCTCGACCAGGTTGGTGCGGTTCATTTGCAGGAGCTCGGCCGCACGGTTTTTGTTCCTGCC
>CAZYWR010000346.1:0-9870 GCA_964651185.1 uncultured Polyangiales bacterium | reverse complement strand
GGAAGATGGTGAAGCCGAAGCTGATCAGCGACAGCGCCGTGCGCATCACGGACATGAGGGTCCGGTCCGCGCTCATACGCGTTCGCTGAAGAGACATACCGGTGCGGCGCGCCGCGAGCTCGGTAGAAGCGCTTGCTCCCGGCGCCACGGACGCTTCTGATTCCCGCATGACCTTACCCTTTCCTTCGCTGGCGAACAGCCAGACGAGCGCGCGCCCGTCAAAGGCTCGCCGCGGCGCGGGGCGCGGCCGAGCCCAGAGGGCGGCGAAGACCGCGCGGCGAGCCGGGAGAGTCGTCCAGGAACCCGCCGGGACGCCGCGCCGAGACGACGCATCGCGCTTCCACGATCTGCGCGCATGCTGAGTCTGACCACGACCGGCTCGCGTCCGCAAAGGCGAGCAGACGCTCGTCGCCGGCACGCGTCCGGCAATGCCTGCGAACGAACGCTGTCTACTCGCGCGCGGTCAAGTTTTGCCCCACGCGATACGCTCAAACTCGATCAAAATCATCAGCCGGCGTACTGCGATCGCTCGCATTGCGCAAAAGCGTGTTACCACTCCTACGAACTGCATTGCGGAGCTCGCACATGATCATAAAGCGCTCGATCGAGGCCGCGCCGCGCGCCGAAGCAGGCCAGCGCCAGGAGCATCGTCCTCTGCGAACGAGTATGATCGCGCCGGTGTCGACCGGGGCCGGCTCGCGCTGCGAGCTCGAGCAAATGTCCTTCGCGGACGCGCTGGTGGAGGCGCTGGCGGGCGTCGGTGTGGAGTATGCCTTCGGCGTCTTCGGCGGCGGCGTGGCGCCCGTCTGCGAAGCACTCCACCGCAGCGCCGTGGAGCTCATGCACTTTCGCCACGAGACGGGCGCTGCGTTCGCGGCGATCGAAGCCTCGCTCGCGCGGGATCGGCCCGTGGTCGTGGTCGCCACGACCGGACCGGGCATGACGAACATGCTTACGGGCATGGTCGCCGGGCGCTGGGAGGGCGCGCGGGTGATCTTCATCTCCGGCTGCACGCCTGCCTCGCAGAGGGGCCGCTGGGCCTTTCAGGAGACGAGCAGTTACGGCATGAACTTACGCTCGTTCTTCGAGTCCGGACCCATCCTTCACTTCGGCTCAGTCGTGGAGGATCCGAGCGAGCTCGACGTGGTGATGGCGCGCATCGCCAGCGGCATGATGCGCAAGACCGGCTTCGTCGCCCATCTCGGCCTTCCCATGCCGGTGCAGACCGCGCGCGTGTCATCGGCGCGCAAGCCGCGCCTTTCGGCGCTCGCGTCGCCGCGCTGTGACGCGGCGAGCATCGACGAGTGCGTTCGGCTGCTCGCGCCGGAGCCCTTCGTAATCTGGGCGGGCTTCGGCGCGCGGCATGCCGCGGCCGCAGTGCGCAGCCTGGCGGAGCAGACAGGCGCGCACGTGATGTGCTCTCCACGCGCGAAGGGCATCATGCCTGAACGGCATCCCCTGTATTTGGGCGTCACCGGCCTGGGCGGCCATGCGAGCGTCGACGAGTACATGCGCAGCGCGCGTCCCGCGCGCGCCCTCGTACTCGGCACCAGGCTCGGCGAGTTCACCTCATTCTGGTCGCAGGACCTCGTACCGCGCGATGGGTTCATCCATGTCGACCTCGACAGCGAGGTGTTCGGAGCCGCATATCCGACGGCGCCTACGCTCGGCGTGGAGGCCGAAGTGGGAGCCTTCCTGGACGCGCTGCTCGCGGCCTGGCCAAGCGTGGAGCCTCCTTCTTACGAGTCGCGCAGAGGCGCGCCCCCGGCCGCGCGCGCGCCGCGCGCGAAGGGACCCGTGCGTCCGAGCTTCCTGATGGATGCCGTGCAGAAGGTGGTGGTGGAACGGACGGACGCGCGGGTCATTACCGAAGCCTGCAACTCCTTCGCGCTCGGCAGTCACTACCTGCATTTCGACGAACCGAACCGCTACCGCGTGAGCTCCGGCTTCGGATCGATGGGACACGCCACCTGCGGCGTGGTCGGTGCGGCGCTGGCGCGCGGCGGCAAGGCTGTCGCGATCGTCGGCGACGGGGCCATGCTGATGATGAACGAGCTCAGCACGGCCGCGAGCTACAACGTAGACGCAGTCTGGATCGTCCTCAACGACGCCCGTTACAACATGATCGAGCAGGGGATGCGCTCGATCGGCTGGACACCCTTCGAGACCGCCTTTCCGCGCGCCGATTTCGTCGCGATCGCGCGCTCTCTGGGCGTCCCAGCGTTTCGCGTCGCGCGCGAGGCGGACGTGGAAGCTGCGCTGCGCGGGGCGCTCGCGGCGTCCGGCCCTGTCTTGATCGATGTCCACGTCGACCCTTCTGAGCTCGCACCGGCTGGACGTCGCAATCAGAGCCTGATCAAGCAGGGGGTCCAACGATGAGCTCCAACAAGCAAGCCGCCGCGGCGCAAAGCGGCCCGTTCGACGCGGTCGAATGGCCGAGCGCGCTCGAGGCTCGGGTGGTCATGCCCGCCGAGGATCCCCGGCTCCACGGCTACGCGGTCGAAGGCGATCTCGCCCGCCACTACAGCTTCAGCGAGACGATCTACCTGGCGCTTTGCGGCGAGCTCCCGAGCGCAGAAGTGGCGCGCGCCTTCGAAGTGGCGCTCATCTTCCTTGCGCCGGTCGCGATCGGCGAGGGCCCGACGCACGCCGCCGCGCTGACTCGCCTGTGCGCAGCGCCCGCGCGCGGTGTGCTCGGAGTCGCCGCGATAGGCTTGGCCGAGCGGGCCCGGTTCGTCATCGACCAGCAGCGCGAGCTCCTCGAATGGATCGCGTCCGGGGTGGGCGAACCGCCGAGCAGCGCGCTCAGCGCCGACCCGCAAGAGCGCGCGAGCGTCGCGCGCCTGCGCGCAGCGCTGCCTGACTCTCTCCGCGTCCCGGCGCTCGCGTGGCCGTTGACGCGCGACGCGGCGCTCGCCGCATTGCTCGTGCATTGCGGCTTGTCGCGACCTGAGCAGCTCGAGGCGGTTTGGACGATCGCAGGCCTCGCGAGCTGCTGCGCCGAGGCGCTCGCCGTGCCCGAGAAGAGCTTCCGCAGCTATCCGATGAATCTCCCCGCCTTTTGCTACGAGCCCCAACCATGAACGAACCAAGCGCACGGCCCACGATCTCCACGCGCGTCGCCCGCGCCGGCTTCGGCGAGCACGAGTTCTGCGGCCAGCACGTGTTCACGCAACTGGCCGGCAACACGTCGACCGCGGGCATGCTCGGACTCGCCCTCACGGGCCGCCGCCTGAGCGCTGCAGACTGTGCTCTGCTCGACGATTTGGTGGCCTGCGGTGCGATGGCCGACCCGCGCATCTGGCCGCTCAAGATCACGCGCATCCTCGGCGCTTACGGCCGGCTGATCCCGGCCTTTGCGGGCGGCTATCTCGCGATGGAAGAGGCCGCCGTCGGGGCGGCCACGGTCGAGAAGGCGGCGGCGCAGCTCGTGGAGCTGCGGCATGCCGTCGACGGCCGCGTCGATGACCTCGACGCCGTTGCCGCAGCGCTGCGCGCGCTGCTCTCGCGCACGCCCCAGCTCTCCGGGTTTGGGGTGCCCTTCCGCCCGCGCGACGAGCGCCTCGAGGCCTTGCGGCGCTGCGTGCACGCCCATCGGCGGCAGCTGCGCGCCCACTGGACCTTGCTCGAGTCCCTGATCTCGGTGCTGCGGCGGGGCGGACTCAAAAAGCTCGAGCCCAACGTAGGCTTGGCGATCGCCGCGATCGGGCTCGATCTCGGCTTCGAGGGGCAAGCCCTGTCGGCGCTCGCCGCGGTCGTCGTCGAGCCCTGCTTTTACGCGAACGCGCGCGAGGCAGTGCGAGAACCGGCCGCGCTGCTGCGCGACCTTCCGCGCAGCGCGATCGCCTATGTCGGCCGAGCGCCGCGCGAGAGCCCACGCGCCCACGCGGCGCGACGCGACCAGCCAGCAGCCGGTGTGGCCCCGGATCTCAGCCCGCCCGCGCCTGCGTGCCGGGCGGCAGGCTCCTGAGATCGTCGAGCCATCTACGCGCCCGAAACAAACGCAGGGCGTCACGCAGCTCGGCGCGGAGCTCATGGGGCAGCGCGGTCGGCACGTCGTCGCAACGCGAGTGCACGAAGTGCTTGCTGCGCTTACCCGTCATCAGGAATAAGGTCGCCAGCGCCGTTCGCTTGGCAGCGGCGAAGAACCCGCTGCCTTCGAGCACGGTATGATAGGTCGCGCAGCGCGCGGTGAAGCGCTCGAGCAGCTTCGCCATGGCCCCACGCAGATCTTCATCGGGTGCTACGGCGTGCGCCGGAACGCGCGCGATGAAGATGAGCGGGCCGTGCCGCTCGTACGCCACGCGCGCCGCCTCGTCTACGCGCGCTAGGTCTCGCAGCTCCGGTTTTCCCCAGACCACGAGCATCACGCGCCCGCTCGTAAAGATGTCGCAAGCCATGGCCCTTCTCGCACGGTCGGCCCCAAACGCGAACGTGCCCCCTTAGTTTAGGTCCGTCCACGCGGAAAACCTGCAGCGTTCTCGACAATGTGCAGTGTCCGCGAGCACGCGTACACATCTGCGTCGGGCATTCCTTGACGGCTTTTGCCTGACACGCCTCGACGCGCCGCGGGTCGCACGCCGGCGGGCTTGCGCTCTCCTCGGATCACATTCTCGTCGCGGTCGCGCGCGCGCGGTGCTCCCGATCGCGCTTACGCGCGACGTCCTGCGCGCGAAAACCTCGCGTTTTTGTCTCCAGTTTGCGCGCGGCGAACTCGATCGCGTCAGCGCCTCCGTTCTCGCGATTGACATCCGTCACGTCCACGGTAACGAACACTGAGACACCGTGAGAGCTGCACGTCGCGGTTCGAGCGCTCGACGCCTCTGACTGCGTTTCTCGTTCTCGTGCCGTCTCATCGCGCGGACCGACCGCGATGGGAGACGGCAGGACTTTCCGCAGAGCCAACCGTGATCAGCGGCCGTGGTCCGGATCCGTCCGTCCCCAAATGCGGCGAACCGTAGAGACCAACAGGAGACCCCCATGAGCATGCATCCCCGTCTCGTCTCGCTTCTGAGTCTGACGCTCCTCTTTCTGGGATCGACGGCGCACGCACAGAGCACCGCAGCCGCCACGGCTCCCGTAGAGGCGCTCTTCGGCGCGCCTTCACAGCTCGTGATCTCGACGGATGCGTCCTTCAGCATCCAGCGCCGCACGCAGAAGAACTCGGGCGGAGCCACCACGACCATTACGTTGGCGCCAGCCGCCGACTACTTCATCCTCCGCAACTTCTCGCTCGGCGGCTTCGTGGGCCTCGACTACACGAAGACCGCAGGCCGCCACAGCTCACGCTTCGCGTTCGGCCCTCGCGTCGGCTACAACATCGCCCTCGGCAGATTGTGGTCCATCTGGCCCAAGCTCGGGTTCTCTTACGCCCATACCGGCACATCGGACGGAGCCAAGGCGAACGCGATCGCGCTCAACGTATTCGTGCCGCTGCTCCTGCATCCTGCGCCGCACTTCTTCCTCGGACTCGGGCCGTTCGTCGATACGGACCTGAACGGCGATCATCGCGCGACCGTGTGGGGCGTAAAGCTTACCCTCGGCGGCTGGCTCTGATCCGGCGCGCGTCGGTTCTACAGGTCTCGTGCGCAGCGGAAGCCGACGTCTGCCATGGAAGCGCTCGGGACCAGCCTCCAGCGCGCGGTCACCCGATACTTGGGCCACGCATCGTGACAAAGGTACGAGCCGCCGCGGAGCACACGCGCATCGCCGGTCAGCGGACCGCGGGGGTCGCGGTGCTTCGAGATCTCGTAGTAGCTCGCCGCGAACCAGTCCGCGCACCATTCCCAGACGTTGCCGACCATATTGTACAGACCATACGCGTTGGCAGCGTACGCGTCGGACGGGGCCGTCCCCACGAACCCGTCCTCGCCCGTGTGTCCCAGCGGGAATGCTCCTCGCCACACGTTGCAGCGGTGCCCTCCGCCCGGACAGAGCTCGTCGCCCCAGGGGTAGCGCGCGGCGACTAGCCCGCCGCGCGCGGCCTACTCCCACTCTGCTTCGGTGGGTAACCGTTTGTCGGCCCAGCGCGCGTAGGCGCAGGCGTCGTTCCAGCTGACGTGCACGACGGGATGCTGCATGCAGTCCGCAATCGAAGAATGGGGCCCGTTCGGGCGGCGAAAGCAGGCCCCTTCCACGTACCTCCACCCCGCGCCGGATTCGCTCGCCAGCGCGCCCCCGGCCTCACACGAAGGCCGAAAGGTCCAGGACCCTCCGCAGCGCTGCGCGTCGGTGACATACCCCGTAGCCTCCACGAAGGCGCAGAACTGCGCGTTCGTCACGGCGCACTCATCGAGCAGAAAGGCCCCGAGCCGTACGGTGTGGAGCGGCCCTTCGGGCTCCTCGCAGGCGCCGAGGTGCTCGTCCGTACCCATCCCGAAGGACCCCCCCGGAATGCGCACCATCCCTTGTGCGGTTAGAGGCGGTAAGGGAAGAAAAGACGGCAACGACGACGATGGGTCCGCGTTCGAGCGCCCTCCTCTCGCCAAAGGTGCGTTCGCGGGCGCGCCGGGGGTTCGTACTGCCGCCCCATGTGGACTGACAGCAGATGAAGTTGCCTCCATGATAAGCTCTTCCTTTCTCGATCCTCCAACCTCTGTCGAACATGCACTTACCTTGCTTGACTAGCTTTTGCGGAGCGGTAACCAGACCGTAAACGCGGTTCCGCGGCCCTCCCCTTCGCTCTCTACGGAGATGGTGCCGTCGTGGCGCTCAAGAATGCCGTGGACGATGGCGAGGCCCAGGCCGAGCCCGTGCTTTGCGTCTGCGCGCCGCTCCTGCGCGAAGCGCTCGAACACGTGCGGCAGAAATTCGTGACCGATTCCCTGTCCAGTGTCGACGACGCGGATGCGCAGCGCCCCGTCTACGACCCCGCAAAGCACTTGGATGCTTCCTTCGCGCGGCGTGAACTTGAGCGCGTTCGCGACCAAGTTCCAGACGACCTGCTGAAGCCGCTGCGCGTCGGCGAAGACCGGTCCGGCGGGCTCATCGACGGACGCGCTCATGACGATGCCCGCTCGTTGGGCAGAGGGCAGAAGCGATTCGACGGCAGACTGCACCATCGGACCCACGGTCTCCAGCGCCTCGAGCTCCACGCGGAAGCTGCCGGTCGCGATACGAGAGACGTCGAGCAGATCCGCGATCAGACGCGTTTGCGCCTTGGCGTTGCGCTGGATCACCTCGAGCGCCTTGGCGCGGCGCTCCTCCGAGCTGTCTTGGTCGCGCAGGATCTCTGCCCAGCCGAGGATGGCGGAGAGCGGCGCCCTGAGCTCGTGCGACATGGTGGCGATGAACTCGTCGCGCAGCTTCAGCTCCAGCTCTGCGCTCTGACGCGCGACCCGGTCGCCTCGCCGTTCGCGCGACGACGCGAGCCGGCCTTCGATGCGCGCGACGAGCTCCCTGCCGGAGAAGGGCTTGACGATGTAATCCGCGGCCCCCGCGTGCAGCCCCTCGACCGCGGTCTGCTCATCCGCCTGTGCGGAAAGAATGACGACTGGTATCTGACACGTCCTCGCATCACGGCGCAGCTCGCGCACCAACGCGAGACCGTCCAGGCCCGGCATCACCAGATCCGCGAGGATCAGCGCAGGGGCCGCCTCGCGCGCTCGCGCCAGCGCCCGCTGTCCTTGGACGACGACTTCGACCGGCCAGTACCTGCCCAACAGCTCGCGCAGGTATTCAGCGGTGTCGGCGTTGTCGTCGACCACCATGATGCGGTCCGTCTCTTGTCCATAGGCGGGCAGCAGAGCCGCCGGGTCCGATGCCAAGGGCGCGTAGGAGAGCGAATCGGCGGCTCCACAGCGGTCGTCCGGCGAGTACGCGTGCGCAGCGCCTGCCCCCGCGGCACTGCGGTACGGGATCTGGACGGTCACGGTCGAGCCCCGACCGACCTGGCTGGCCACCTCGATGTCTCCGCCATGCAAGCGCACGAGCTCGCGTGCCAGCGAAAGCCCGACGCCGGCGCCATGTTGCGCGCCGGCGCCGGGCGGAGTCGCCGAGAAGAAGCGGTCGAAGATCTGCGGCAAGACCCGGTCGTCGATCCCAGCGCCGGTATCGCGCACGGTCAGCACCACCCGTCCATCTTCGACATGCTGCGTGACCTTGACCGCCCCGTTCGCCGTGAACTTCAGCGCGTTCGAGAGCAGACTGGACAGCACCTTCTCCCACATCTCGCGGTCGACCGCGACGAGCTCCGGCAACGGCGGACAGTCGACTTCGAAGGCGATGCCTGCCCGTTCGAACGCCGTGCTCATCAATCCGCACATGCGCCGCGTCGCCTGCGCCAAATCCACGGGCGCGAGCTGTGGGGTCACAGCGCCTTCTTCGAAGCGCGCGAACTCGAGCACGGCATCCACCAGCGAAGCGAGCCTGCGGGCGCTCCGCCAAGCCGCCCGCACCTGCGCTAGCTCTCCCGTCGACAAGCGCTCGCACGTGAGCAGGTCCTCGATCTCCCCGAGCACGGGCGTCAGCGTCGTCCTGAGTTGAAAGCTCAGATTCGTCAGGAAATCGCGGGACTGTCGGGAAAAGGAAGGCTCCGGCGCGGCCCGCTCTCGGGCGCGAGGCAAGTCGCGATCCGTCAGGCCAAAGCGGGCGCCGACGCGCAGCAGAAGCTGCTTTCGTGCCAGCTGTGGGAGGCGCGCAAAGATCTCGAGGCACGCCGCGCTCGCCCCTTCGACGTCCGAGTCGACGATCTCGCGCGCCACGAGCTCGTGCAGCGCGACCAGTTGCGCCTGGCTCAGGACGTGCGCGCCGCGCTCGAACAGCGCACCGAACACGGCGCTCGGGGCTCCTCGGCCGTTGCGAACGAGGCTAAAGGCAAGGACGGAGGCGACCAGGGCCGTGCCATCTCCCGCACCTCCCGCCGGCAAATCGAGCGCCGCCACCGCGTCCTGTCCGCACATGAGCCGCGTCAGGCGCGGTTGTAGATGCTCGGCCCAGATCGGCGCCCAAGCCAGCTGCAAGGGTCGCCCGAAGGACCAGGGGTGCAGGTGGCGGAACGCTCGCGCGAACGAATCGTTGTACACGAGCTCGAGCTTGTCTCCGAACGCGACGATGCTCGCTCGCTTGGCGGCGAAGCAGACGCCCAGCACCTCATGCCACTCCGTGGGCCAGCTCTCCGGAGCGCCGAGTCGGGTCGCTCCCCAATCGTGTTCGTAGACCATCCGCTGAGCCGTCGGGCTGCTCTCGGTCTTGTTCGACGATGCCGCTGGCCAGTGGCTCATTGGGTCCCCCCGTGGCTCGCGCGAGCGAAGCACGCGCGCCAACCCGGACCAGACTGGACATCCCCAAGACCGGTCCCCCAGACCGGCGCCGCGGTCCGGTCACTCACGTTCCGCTGACATTCGTATGCGGCCGTCCGGTGCTCCGCTACAGCCCCCCATCTCGGGCGCTGTTCACGCGCGAGTAGCAACCCCTGACGGCGGCGTAGCATTCACATGACGCGGCCTCGAGGCGCGCCCGGTCGCGCACCGTAATACGCCCGCGGACGTATTCGATGCACCCCATCTGCAAGAGCTGCCGAGCGGCGATGCTGACATTGATCCGTCTTACCCCGAGGGTCTCGGCGAGCGCCTGCTGGGTGAGCGTAAGATGATCGCCGGGAACGCGATCGTGCGCCATCAACAGGTGGCGAGCGCATCGCTCGAGTACGCGATGCAGGCGCGCGCAAATCGCGTCCTGCGCCGCCATCATGTAGACAGCTAGCGTATACGCCTGCAGAACCTTCTTTACGCTCGGACGCTGCGCGATCTGAACGAAGGCGGGGATCGAAATACGCGACGCCGAGCCGCCGGCCTGCACGCAGGCCCTCGACATCGTCCGATCCATGCCAAAGAAGATCGGCAACCCGATCATCCCCTCGCAACCGACGCT
>CAZYWR010000345.1:0-7304 GCA_964651185.1 uncultured Polyangiales bacterium | reverse complement strand
CGCGGCAAAGGCGCGCCCGCGCTGAGACACCAGCGCAAGGTGCTCGGCGAGCACGCGCCGGTAAGAAGCGGTTCGTGCGCGAGCGCGTGGAACATCGTCGGCACGCCTGGAAACCACGTGATGCCGGCCTGCGCGGCGAGCGCGAGCGCACGGGCGGCCTGAAAGCGTCCGAGCAGCACGCTGCGGGCGCCGGCGAAGAAGGGCGCGAGCAAGGTCATGCGAATGCCGTACGAGTGGCTGAGCGGCAAGGCCGCGAGCACGCGATCGTCCCCGCGCAAGCGCAGCACGTGGTGCACCAGCGCGGCCGTGTGCAGGCCCAACGAAGCGTGGGTGATCATGGCCCCCTTGGCAGTTCCCGTGGTGCCCGAGGTGTAGAGCAGGAGCGCGGGGCTCTCGGGCGCTCGCGCGCGCGGCGCGTCGAGTGCGTGCGCGCCTTCGGCGAGCGTGTCGGCATCGAACGACATGATCCCGCGGCAAGCGCGCAGGGCTTCGCCCGCGAGCGCGCTCGTGGTCCCATCGGCGATGAGCGCCCGGCAGCGCGCGTGCGCGAGGCGCGCGGCGAGCTCGGGCGGCGCCGACATCGGCGGAACCGGCACGATCGTACAGCCCGCGTACCAGCCTCCGAACAGCGCATCCAGGAAGCCGAGCCCGTTCGCGACCACCAGCGCGACGCGCTCGCCCGGTGCGATGCCGGCGGCGTCGAGCGCCGCGGCGGCCCGGCGCGCCCGCGCGTCGAGCACTCCGTAGCTGAGCGCGCGCTCTGCGTCGTCGGCCAGCACCACGGCCGTGCGCTCCGGCTCCCAGAGCGCCCACGAGCGAACCACCAGCGCGACGTTGCAGCTCATCGTACGGCCATAGCACGCGCTCCCAAACCGCCGTCGGCGCCCTGCGGAGACCCGCCGCACGCGATTCCGCACCCCGACGTGCGCGCTGGATGGGCGCGGCGGCGCGTCGACACCCTCTTCAGGAGCGCTTACAAAGCGAGGTCCTGTCCCTCATTTCCGCCTGTACGGGTACGACAAGAAAACAGAAATTAGGGATAATCCCCTAACCAAATGGCCCTCAGCATGCCCCTCGTTCGACCGCCCGGCCCGGAGCCGGTCACTTACCATCCCGCCTCGCTGCTCGGCCATTTCGGGGCGAGCGGGCGCGATCCGACGGAGATGATCGCGCGCCGCTTTGAACGCTACGGCGATCTGTACCACCTGCGCTTTCTCGGGCGGGACGTGTACGTGACACGCCACCCGGAGCACATTCAGCAGATCCTGATCACGCAAGCCGAGCGCTTCGCCAAGCCGCGCGGCGGCATCGTGGCGCGACAGTTGAGGCGGCTGCTCGGCGAAGGCCTCTTGCTCAGCGACGGTGAGCGCTGGCGCCGGCAGCGCCGGTTGATTCAGCCTGCGTTTCGTCGCGAGCGCGTCGATCAGTACATGGAGCTCGCGATCGATCTGGCCGAGCAGTTCGCGGCGAGTCTCGGCGAAGGACAGCGGCTCGACGTGAGCCGCGCGATGATGGAGCTCACTTTGCGCATCGTGTCGCGCGCGCTGTTCGATCACGACGCGGCGTCGGACACGGACCGCGTGGCCCGCGCGACGCGCGCATTTCGCGCGGCGTTCGGCGGGCTCGGCATGCTCCTGCCCGCCTGGCTACCGACGCGGCGCAATCATCGGATCGAGCGCGCGCTGGTCGATCT
Organism: uncultured Polyangiales bacterium; assembly: GCA_964651185.1. Classification (GTDB taxonomy): domain Bacteria; phylum Myxococcota_A; class Polyangia; order Polyangiales; family DASUME01; genus DASUME01. The sequence continues at coordinate 5,611 of CAZYWR010000345.1, read as the reverse complement.
CGATGCGCTCGTCTACGACCTCATCGATCGCGCAGCGTGCGCGCCGGCTGGCATTGGCCAAGCGGCTGGCCGGCCCGATCTGCTGCGCGCCCTCACCGGCGCGGTGGACAGCGAAGGCGACGGCGAGGGCATGGATCGCAAGCAACTGCGCGATGAGCTCGTGACGCTGCTGCTCGCGGGCCACGAGACCACGGCGCACGCGCTCTCCTGGACCTTTCACCTCTTGGCCCAACACCCCGACGTAGAGGCGACCCTGCGCGAAGAGGCGGTTTCGGTGCTCGGCGAACGCCGGCCCACGCCCGCAGACGTCGACAAGCTCCACTACACGGAGCAGGTCTTGAGCGAAGCGATGCGGCTCTATCCGCCCGCGTACTCGCTGGCGCGCGTGACCACGGAGGAGGCTGAGATCGACGGCTTCGTCGTGCCGCGCGACGCCGACGTGGTGATCTGGATCTATCATGTGCAACGCGACCCGCGCTGGTTTCCGGAGCCCGCGCGCTTCGATCCTGGGCGCTTCTCGCCTGCGCGCCGGGGCGCCATCCGTCCCTTCAGCTATCTGCCGTTCGGGGCCGGGACGCGCACCTGCATCGGCAAGCACTTCGCGCTCATGGAGGCGAAGCTCGTGCTGGCGTGCACGGTCCGGCGCGCCTCGTTCGCGGCGCTCGGTTCGGGGCGCGTGCAGCGCGACCTGGCGGTGACCCTCGCGCCCAAAGGTGGCCTGCCCATGCGCGTACAGGTGTTCTAACCAGGGGATCGCCCGGGCGGGGGTCCGGACGGCGCCGCCGGGTTCGGCATGGCGCGACGAGGTGCGCTCAGGGTTTGACCAAGCGAAGGCCGGGCGCCTTGGCTTTCTCGGGCTGCTCTTCGGTGGCTTTCTGCGGCGGCCAGACCACGACCGGCCCGGCGAACGGCTCGCCGATCCAGCAGCGACTGCACGCCTCCCAGGGGACGTTGACGTGATGGCGCACGCCGCGCAGCGAGATGGTCGCGCGCCAGCCCGCCTCATCGAGCACCAGATCCGGCATGCCCATCACGCGCGGGTCGCGACCGATGCGCAGCACGAGCTCGGGCTGCTTGAGGGAGTCCGGCACGATGACTCCTGGGCGCAGCGCGTCGATCAGCACGAACGGGCAGAGCGGCAAGAGCGCTTCGATCAGCGTCTGCTTTTGGACGTTGTACTGCGTGATGCCTGGCCTCATGAACGTCTTCTACTCCATGTGCGCGCGCTTGCATCGCCGCCCGCGCCCATCCGAGGTGGCGGCGGCTTCGAGGGCATCGCGATCCGACCCCGACGCGTGGGGGGCGGCGACCTGACCACGCTCGGACCACGCGCCTTCGTCGTTTCGGCGAGCCCGGGCTAGCCTAGCTCCACCAAGAGGGATGTGCGGCGCGCGCGGGGCGAAAAAGCCGCACTCGGGAGGCGACTTGCCAGACCAGCGCCATCACCGCGGAGCGCATCCGCAGGATTCGCGCGACTTTGCGCCGGAGCGCGAGCCGGTGCTGCGCAGCGCGTGCGAGGAGCTCTCTTACCTGTTGACCCGCGGTTACGCGGTGAGCGCAGCGTCCAAGCTCGTGGGTGATCGCCACCAGCTTACGGCGCGCCAGCGTCTGGCGGTCGGACGCGCTGCCTGTCCGGACGCTGCGCTCACCGGCCGCCGGGCGCGTCGTATGCAGATCCACGAGCTCGCGGAGCAGGCGCTCGCGCTCGATGGCTTCAACTGCCTCATCACGGTCGAGGCCATGCTCTCGGGGGCACCCGTGTTCGTCGGTCGCGACGGCGCGCTGCGGGACTTGGCCAGCGTGCATGGGAGCTATCGGCGGGTCGAGGAGACCGAGCGCGCGATCGAGCTGCTGATCGGCCAGCTCGTGCGGAGCCGGCTGCGGGGCGCGCGGATCTTCCTCGATCGCCCGGTGGGCAACAGCGGCCGCGTGCGCGCGCTGTTCGAGCAGCGCTCCCGCGCGCGGGGGTTCGCCGCGGACGTGCTCCTTTCCGATCACGTCGATCGCGATCTGATTGCACTCGGGCTCCCAGTGGCTTCGTCCGATAGCTGGCTGCTCGATCGCGCGCGCTGGCTGGATCTGCCTGCTACGATCGCGGACGAAGCGTGCCTTGCCCTGTGGCGCCTTACTCTCTGAGCCGATGCCGGCCCGAAACGCCGCCGCAATCCTGCGTTCCGAGACAGTCACGACGGCGTGCCCGTAGCTCGCTTTCACGCGTTCCGGCAGTAAGCTTACGATATGCGCGTCGACACCGAGCCCATGGACCTGTTCTTGAAACTCATGCGGGACAACCGGCCCTGTCCCAACTGCGGTTCATCGCGCGTGACCGTCCGGCGCGAGCTCGCGGAATCGGGACCGATCTTACGCTCGGAGTGTGCAGACTGCCGTCGGACACGTGAGCTCGCAGAGCTCGCGACCAAGTAAGGTCGCCGCGCGCGGCGCGACCGGAAGATCGGCGCGACCCGGCCAGCGCGGGTCTATGCGGTGGCGCTGCCCCGACTCACCTCAGAGTTCGCCTGATTTGATCTGCCCGGGCTCGGCGTCGTGCGCGCTCGCCGTACCTCGCTACGGCGAGCTCCGCGAACCCTGGGGTTAGGACAAAAAAATCACACCGAGGCGGCGCAGTCACGCTGCTGCGCCACAGCGAAGAGCTTGATACCGCGCCGTACGAGCGATGCCGCAGCGCCGGGGAGGCAGGGACATCTTCGCGAATTGACTCACGATGCGCATCGGCTTCGGACGCCTGCGCGCGCCTCGGGTGCGCGCGTACGGCGGCTGGCTCGAAACTTGAAGCGCGCTGGGGGTCGCCACGGGTTGATCGCGATCTCGAGCCCCCCGGTTATTGGCTATTTGCTTATTCGAGAGCGCAGCAGTCCGGCGGCCGGAGGAAGTCATGCACGCGTCCGCGATCGACTTCGTGACCGTCCTAAGCGCCGAAGAGCGCTGCGCGCTATGCCACGAGCTGCACGCCGCCGTGGACCAGCGCCGCTGTGCCGCTTGCGAGATCGCCATGTGCCCCGACTGCGCGCGCTCGTTGGCGCACTCTTCTTGGATCTGCGCGTCGTGCGCACCGCGTGGCCCGGCGTCTACGCGGCTGCGCTTGCGCGCCTCGTTCGTTGGCTGCTTGGAGCGCGCGCGCACTTGGCGCCGCACCACATCCGCGGGCCAGCGCGCGCGCACGGCGTGGCGCGCGCTCTGGCTGGCGTTCGCGCAGCTTTGGGCGAGTGAGGCGCAGGAGGTCGGCAAGCTCGCGCGCCGCGCCGGCGTCTTGGCGCGCCGCGCGCGTGCGCGCACCGTGGCAGCGCTTCAATGGCACGTGGCCGGCTGGCTGCTCGGAAGCGCGATCCTCATCGCCGTTTCGCGCGCAGAAGACCCGAACGATCATCGCTGAACGCCGGCTATCGGGCGCGCGCGCTTCGGTTTTTCGAGCAGGAGCGCTAAGCTGGGCGCATGGCCGCAAAGCCCACGTTGGGCGAGCTGGAGAACAGCCTACATGCCGTGCTCGAGCCATTTCACGAGGTTCGCGCGGCCTACTTGTTCGGCTCTCATGCCCAGGGCAGAGCGCGCGTCGACAGCGACCTGGATGTAGCGCTGAGCTTCGACGCACACCTCAGAGTGGATGTTCGGGCCGAGCTCATGCTCGACCTGTTGGCGGCGCTCAGCCGTGCCCTGGGCCCGCTCGGCGAGCGAGCTGACTTGCTCGATCTGGACCGCGCCTCGAGCGCCGTGGCCTTTCGTGCCATCCGCGACGGGCGCTCCGTCCTGTGCCGCGATCTGCGCGAGCGCGCGTGTCTCGAAGCCAAGATCGCGCGCCGATATGATGACGAGCGGCCCTATCGTGAGCTCTTCCGCAGGGCAGCTCGCGACGCTGGGGAGCGCATGGCGGGGGCAGATCGTGGTTGATGCAGACGTCCTCGCGCGGCGTTTGCTCGCGCTCAACGAGAGCCTGCAGCACCTTCGAGCCAAGCTGCCCGAGATCACCTCGGAGCGCCTCGCCCACGAGCCACTGCTGCAGGCAGCCGTCGAACGCTGGTTGCAGGTCGCGATCGAGTCGTGCATCGACATGGCCTATCATGTCGTGGCTCAACACGGCTGGACGCCGCCAGACACCGCCCGCGCTGCGTTCGAGGCGCTCGCCGCGCACGGGCTGACGACGGGCGAGCTCGCTGCGCGGCTCGGGCGTGCTGCCGGGATGCGCAACATTCTCGTGCACGATTACGTCCGCGTGGACCGAGCGATCCTCGCTGCGAGCGTACGGACGGCCCTCCACGATTTGCCGGCATTCGGCGTGCTCGTGAGCAACTTGATCGCGTCCAATCCGTGAACCGGCCCACTTGTTCGCTGCATCACGGCAACTGCGGGGACGGCGCAAATCTACACGTGGCCGATTTGGCCCTGCGCGTCGGGCTGTGTCTCGAGGTGCGGGCGCGTCCAGAGTCACCCTATTTCAACCGTGTTGCTGCGCGCCGCGGCTCGCGTAGTCAAGCCGGTGACGAGAAAGGGGATTGCCCGCCGTAACGCGCTTTGTCAGCGTGGAGAGGCCAGCATCAAACTCGGCTTGGCACTCTCGCGTGCTGGCATAGGTGGGTATGCATTACATGGCGTCCAGTAGAGCGATCGGCACCGATCGTTTCTCTTTTCTTCTTTCTTTATTCCTTGTCCTGCCGGGTGCGGTCGCAGGCTGCGGGTCGTCGGCTGCGACGCAGAGCGGCGATGACAACAGCACCGCCGACGACACCGGCGGCGACAAGAGCGGCGACGACGACTCGAGCGATGACGACTCGAGCGACGACGACTCGAGCGACGACGACTCCACGCCGGCCAAAAAAGACGCGGGCCACGACGCGGGAACGGCGAAGCAGGATTCCGGGGCTGGCGCCGCCAAGGATGCGGGCCACGACGCGGGCACCACACCCGCCATGAAGGACGGCGGTGGCCTCTCCCTTCCTACTGCGGACGGCGGATCCCACGATGCTGGGAGTCCTACGAAACAGCCGACAACGTCCAATCCGAACGCCAAGCAGCCAACCGCGGACCAGCTGCCGAAGATGAACGGCACGTGTGCGCCGCTCGTGAGCGGCCCGACGACCATCAACGGGACGAGCCTCGTGCTAACGGTCGGACCGGGCAAGGGACCCATGGTTTTTTATTGGCATGGCACCGCGACAGACTCGAGCGAAGTTGAAGTCGGGTTGCCGGGGGTCACGGGCGAGATCGCTGCCAGTGGCGGCATCGTCGCTTCGTTCGAAGAGACCAATAACATGGGGGACAACACTGGTGACCTGTGGTGGTTCACGGGCGACATCGACACGGCTGATCAGATCCTCGCCTGCGGCCTTCAACAGGGCCTCGTTGACCCGTCCCGTATCTACGCGTCAGGGTACAGCGCAGGTGGCTTGGAAGTCGGCACGATGATCTTTTCTCGGTCGGGCTATTTGGCAGCCGCAATCATCTACTCAGGCGGACCCTCTCTTGGAGGGCTGATCCCGGGCAGCACGACGTTCGCGGATCCGAGCAATATTCCCTCGGTGCTAGGGGCCCACGGCGCGTCGGGATCGGACTGGTTGATTCTCGACTTCCACGACGGGACGATGCTCGCTGATTCGACGGT
>CAZYWR010000344.1:0-2210 GCA_964651185.1 uncultured Polyangiales bacterium | reverse complement strand
TCCGTGCGGTGCACCGGCCTTCCGCCGCCTCACGGCCGATCGGTGCTACGGCCCACCAAGACGCGCGGTCGAGCGTGCAAAACTTTGGTGATGCTAAGCGTGTCCCGGTATGTCTGCGCTGGGCCAATCAGTTGTCATTTCTGGCCATACGGCGAGTCGGGTACACTGCGAGGCGGGATGGCCGAGTCGCAAACACTGTATACGTTGCCCGCGAGCTACCTCTTGGATGCCGCCGAGCTGGCCGAGCGCATGGGCGTCGCGCCGGAGGCGCTCTTCGCCGGTTCCACGTTCTCGCGCGCGGATCTCGACAACCCGCACGTCAACGTGCCCTTGGCGGAGTTCATCCAATTCATCGAGCGCGCGCGCCCGCTGACGCGCGAGCCCGCCATGGCGCTCTACTTCGGCTTGCGCGCTTCGATCGCGGCGCACGGGTATCTCGGCTTCGCGGCGATGAGCGCGCGCAGGCTGGACGAAGCGCTCCAGCTCGCGATCCGCTACACGCCGACGCGGAGCAACACGTTCGCGCTTCGCCTCGAGGTTCGCGGCGCCAAGGCGCATCTGATCATGGAAGAGCTCGCGGATTTCGAAAGCGCGCGAGACGTCGTGCTCATGTACCTGCTCGTGGGCACTTGGCAGATCGGCAACACGCTCCTCGGCCGCGAGGTGCGCGAGTCCGTCGTGCACCTGATGATTCCGGAGCCGCGCTGGTACACGCGCGTGCGCGACGTGCCGCCGCGCCTCAAGTTCGGCCGCGAGCGCAACGCGTTGGTGTTCGACGCCGCGCTGCTCGACGCGCCGCTCACCACGGCCCATCCGGCGTCCTTGCGACTCGCCACCGAACAGTGCGAGCGACTCCTCGCCGAATCACAGAAGCGCGCCGCGCTGGTCGAACGACTGCGGCGCATGGCCGTGCGCGACTCGAGCGGCATCCGCTCGTTCGAGGAGCTGGCGGCGGCCGTGCACATGTCGCCGCGCACGCTGCGACGGCGGCTCGCCGAAGAAGGCTGCTCCTACGCGACCCTGCTCGAGGAGGAGCGACGTGCCAAGGCCCTTACTTTGCTCGAGTCGCCGGAACACTCCATCAAAGAAGTCGCCGAGCGACTCGGCTACTCGAACGTCGCCAACTTCATGCGCGCCTTCCGCCGCTGGACCGGCCGGACCCCAGCCGCCTATCGTCGTGGCCATGGCGACGCCGGAGTCCAGCGCGCAGGAGCCGAGTAGCGCTCATGGTTCCAGCGAAAGCAGGAGCGCCGAGCAGGCACCCGCGCGCGAGATCGCGGTGACGAGCGCGCTCTGGCGCGCGATCTCGCTGGCGTGCGTAACGTAGCGGAGCCCCGGGACAGACGGTTCGCGCAGGGCCGCGATGGGCGGCGCGACCCCCGCGCGCAGCGCGAGAAGGCTCGTGGCCGCCTGCACCAAACTGCTCGCGTCGAGCGATTCCCCCAACAGCGACTTCGGCGCCGTCACGCCGACCTGCGCGCGCGCGTCGCCCAGCAAGTCGTAGAGAGCACGCGCCTCCGCTTCATCGCTGACCGCGATGCCGTTCGCGCCGGCGCTGACCAAGGACAATTGGCGCGGCCCGTACTCTGCCCGCTGGAGGGCCGCCCGACAGGCGCGCCCGAGCGCACGCGCCGTCAGCCCCGGCTCGGTCGCGAAGGCGTCGCCCTGACCGCGCACGTAACCGAGCGCTTCTTTGCCGCGCGCGGCGACCCGGCGTGCGGGCTCGAGCACGATGGCGGCCGCCAGCTCCCCGAACGCGGTGCCGCGGCTGCGGCGATCGAATACGGCAAAGCCCGCGCGGTCGCTCAGCAGACCCGCACGCGCGGCCGACAGAGAGAGATCGCGGCACTCGCTCCACGCACCCGTCACCACGCACACCGCAGCGCGGCCCTGGACGAGCAGCCGCGCAGCGAGTCCGATGGCAGCGAGCCCCGCCGCGGAGCCGTCGTTGAGCGTGATCGCGAACGCCTTGGCGCCCAGCGCGAGCGCCGTGAGCGCGCCCGGCGCGCTCGGCAGCGCCAGTGGGAACAGGGTCGGGTTGGTTCGCTGAATGCCGACCGCGACCAGACTGCGATCATACTCGAGCAACGTCTCCATATGCGCGTAGCTCGAGGCCGTGACCGTACCGAGCTCTCGCGGATCGATCTGCGCGGGCTCGAGCCCGGCGTCGCGCAGGGCGAGCATGGCCGCGCAGATTTGCAGCTGCGTGT
>CAZYWR010000343.1:0-3068 GCA_964651185.1 uncultured Polyangiales bacterium | reverse complement strand
GGACGCTGCGCCGAGCTTGGGCTCGCTGCGAGCCGGCTTGGGCGCTGGCAAGTCGAGATCGAGATCGCCGAGCGCGCCGCCCGAAGTGGTCGGGCTCCGGGCGACCGCGAGCGAGCCGGCCGTGAGCTGGGTCGAAGCGGGCGATTCCGCCGGCGAGCAGAACACGGATGCGCCGCAAGCCGGACAGCGCATCTTCATACCATTCGGCGGAATACGTCGCGGGTCGACCTCGTAGGCCGCCCCGCACGCTTCGCAGTGGACCTTGCGCATGCAAGCTCGAGCGTACCATGCGCCACCAAGCGACTTCATCGCTCGGGTTTTGTGTTTTTCTGCGTACTTTGTGCGGATCTGCGGGCGCGGCTGCACGCGAAATTTGACCCTGCATGAGCGCGCTCTTTAGGGTCGTGGCAGGCGCGCGAGCGCGCGCAGGAGAGTTCTCGTGAAGAAGACGATCACCCTGGACATCGCGGGCGCCTCGTACCGCATGAACGTCGACGCGGACGAAGCCCACCTGCGACGTCTGGCCGAGATCGTCAACGAGCGGGTGGCCGCGCTCGGACCCGTGGCCGCGCAGAAGGCGACCCCGGCGCAGCTCCTGGCCATGGTCGCGCTCGGCCTGGCGGACGACTGGCTCACCTGCAGCGCGCGCGTGCGCGCGGTCGAGGACACCACGCGGCGGGCCATCGTGAACGCGATCGCGCGCATCGACCGGCGCCTGGCCGCCGACGTGGCTACACCTCTCGATGCGTGAGTGAAGAATACCCCGACGGGATCACCCCCGAACAGGCCGAGGCGCTTCGCGCGCTGGCCAAAGAGGAGCTGCGCAAGCGGGTCGCGGCGCTGCGGCGCGCCTTGTCAGCGGCCACGCGCGCGCGGTTTGCCGCGGACATGAGCAGGCGGCTCATCGAGCACGAAGCCTTCCAGCAGGCGCGCGCCGTGCTCGCGTATTCGGCGCTGCGCTTCGAGATGGATCCGCGCGCCGCCGTCGAGCAGGCCTGGGCGCTCGGCAAGACGGTGGCGCTGCCGCGCATCGTGCCCGACACGCGCGCGCTCACGCTGCACGCGTTCCGCGCCGGTGACGAGCTCGCCGAGTCGGGCTTCGTGGTGCAGGAGCCGCTCGCGAGCGCGCCCGAGCTCGAGTCAGACGAGATCGACTTGGTGCTCGTGCCGGGTCTCGCGTTCGACGCGCGCGGCTATCGACTCGGGTACGGGCAGGGCTACTACGATCGCCTGCTGCCGCGGCTGACGCGTGCTGCGCGCATCGGCCTCGCCTACGAGTTGTCGCTGTTGGCGGAGGTGCCGAGCGCTGCGCACGACGTGCCCGTCGATTTCGTGATCACGGAGCGCCGCGTGATCCGATGTACGCGTTGACCTTCCGAGGCTGCGCGCCCGCGCCGGCCGCGCTTTCGTCGCTCGCGCCAAGGCTTTGACGGCGAAGCGCGCTCGAGCAGCGTATTTGTCCCTATTTTTTCCGCGTGATCTCGCGATCGCCCCGGCTGGCACGAGCCTTGAAATACGGGCCGCAGCGGCGATTTTTGACGGGGTATCGCGCGGGGAGCAGGCATGAGCGCGGCGCAGAGCAGGTTGAGTTGGCATGACGCGGAGGCTCGCGTCGCGCTCGACCGCTATGAAGGCCTGGTGCAAGCGGTCGCGCGCCGCCTGGCGCCCGCCGCGCGCGTCGGGCAAGCGCTCGACCCAGAGGACCTCTGGGCCGAGGGGCGCATCGCGGTGCTCGAGGCGCTGCGCACCTACCAGGGCTTCGGCATCGAGGAGCGCACCTGGGTGGGCACGCGCATCCGCCAGCGCATGATCGACGCGATCCGGCGGCTCGACGTGCGCTCGCGCGACGAGCTGCGCTTCTTCTCCGCGTGCGAGCAGCAGCCCGAAGAGGAGCGGGACCAGGAGCAGCACGAGCGCGCGCGCGAGCTGTCGGCGCGGCGCTTGGTCTCGCTCGATAGCAGCCCCTCCGCCGACGTCGAGCCGCTCTCGGCGCGCCTGCACGATCACTACGTGCCGCCGGCCGATCAGGTCGCCGACGAGAAGGCGCTGCAGCGGCGCCTGCACGGCGCGATCGCGGATCTGCCCGAACGTCAGCGCACCGCGATCGAGCTGTCGCTGTTCGAAGGCTTGGCGCTGCGCGAGATCGGCGACCGCATGGGCATCACCGAGTCGCGCGTGTGCCAGCTGCAAAAGCGCGCGGTCGAGCTGTTGCGACGCGCGCTGTCATGTCCGGCGCTCGACGAGGCGGCGCTGCACGCCGCATAGCCCGCTGGCCAGAGCGTCCTTCGCGAGCCACCGCGCGCCGCGGGTCAGCGCGGGCCGGTGCGGCTGGCGGTGATGGGAATGGCGAAGGAGATGGCGCGGCTCTGGGCCGGGAAGTGCGTCGTGCTCGCCACTTCGGCCAGACACTTGCCGAGCGGCGTGCCGGCCAGCGCGGTCGGCTGCACGCGCACGTCGTCGGGCTTGCCGGAGGTCGACAGGTCGAACTCGAGCTGCATCCTCGGGAGCCCTTGCACGGCGACCGCGTGCGCCGCGAAGCAGGCCTCGATCTTTCCCTGCTGCTTGCGGAAGGCGCGCGTGAGGCTGAGCGGATCTGGTTTCGCGCTGCGCTCCCGCCGCTCGGACGGAGCGCGCTCGTCGCCCTCGGGCGCGAGTTCGGGGGCGTTCGCGAGCTCGGGTGCGGCCTCGATGGGCGGGCTCAGCGCGGTCACCGCAGGTTGGCCGGCGGGCGGCGTGATCCCGCCCGACTCCGTGACCACGCGGATCTCCGGCACGTGCGGCGCTTGCTTGCCTTGGCGTGAGAGCGCGAAGCCGAGGCCCGTGATCAGGCCGCCGGCGATCATGAGCCCTGCGATCAGCGCCGGGGTTGCGAGCGCGCGGCGGGTGTCGTGCAGCGTGCGGAATGCCGCGCTGGGGGTGTGCGCCGCCGTCGAGAGGGGATTGTTCGCGGCGCTCGGGCGCAGGGCTGCCGCCGGCGGCGGCGGCGGGACGGCGATCGGCGAGCGCGCGCTCTCGTGGCTCACGCGGACGTTCGAGCCGGTGATGCGCGGCCGCCCGGCGGTCACTTC
>CAZYWR010000342.1:0-1819 GCA_964651185.1 uncultured Polyangiales bacterium | reverse complement strand
CGCCCCCGTCGCACGCGAAGGCACAGACGATGCGCGGCCGCGCCCGGACGGGACGCGCGAACTCGCGCTCGCGCCCGTCGTGGAGCTGGCCGCGAGCGATCTCGCGCTCGCGCGCACGGCCGCGGAGCAGTTGATCGAGTACATGGCCGCAGCGCGCGCCGCCCAGGGCGTGCTGCCCACCAGCGATCGCATCGTGCTCGAGCGCTTCTTCGACGAGACCGACTCGATGCACCTGGTGCTGCATGCACCCTTCGGCACGCGCATCAACCGCGCCTTCGGTCTGGCGCTGCGCAAGCGCTTCTGCCGCAGCTTCAACGTCGAGCTGCAGGCGGCCGCGACCGATGACGGCATCGTGCTCTCGCTCGGGCCGATGCACAGCTTCGCCCTCGATGAGGTCTTTCGCTTCGTGCGCAGCCAGAGCGCGCGCGAAGTGCTGATCCAAGCGCTCCTGCCGGCGCCCATGTTCGCAGTGCGCTTCCGCTGGAACGCCTCGCGCGCGCTGGCCATCGCGCGCCAGCGGGGCAGCAAGAAAGTGCCGCCGCGCTTTCAGCGCATGGCCGCCGACGACCTCCTCGCCGTGGTCTTTCCCGACCAGGTCGCCTGCGCCGAAAACCTAGAAGGCGAGCGCGAGATCCCCGACCATCCGCTGGTGCGGCAGACGATCGACGACTGCCTCCACGAAGCGATGGACATCGCAGGGCTCGAGCGCCTACTCGCGCGGCGCGAGCGCGGCGAGCTCGCATGCTTGGCCTCGGACTTGCGGTCGCCGTCGCCGCTCGCGCATGAGCTGTTGAACGCTCGGCCTTATGCTTTTCTCGACGACGCGCCGCTTGAAGAGCGTCGCACGCAAGCCGTCACGCAGCGGCGCTGGCTCGATCCCAAGGCGGCGGGCGAGCTCGGCGCGCTCGATGCGCAGGCGATCGCGCGCGTGATCGCGGAGTGTCAGCCGGACGCGCGCGACGCCGACGAGCTCCATGACGCGCTCCTGCTGCACGCCGCGCTCGCGGAGCCGGAGGCGTGCGCGCGGGGGTTCGAGCCGCTCTTTGCCGAGCTGCGAGCGGCGGGACGAGCGTGCCTGCTCGCCCTCGGGGCGACGCGCTTGTGGATCGCCGCCGAGCGGGTGGCGTTGTGGCGCGCGGTGTACCCGGAGGCCGCCTTGCATCCGCCGCTCGCACAACCGCCGGCCGCGCCATGCCCCGTGTCGAGCCGCGAGCAAGCGCTGCGCGAGGTCGTGCGCGGACGGCTCGAGCTGGTCGGGCCGACCACGGTGCGCGAGCTGGGTGAGGCGCTCGGGCTCGGGGCAGACGACGTGGAGAGCGCGCTCGCTTTGCTCGAGGCGGAGGGCTTCGCGCTGCGCGGCCGTTTTCGCCCTGGAGCCGCAGTCGTGGAGTGGTGCGAGCGCCGCCTGCTCGCGCGCATCCACCGCAGCACGCTGGAGAAGCTGCGGCGCGAGATCGAGCCCGTCTCCCCCGCGGTGCTCATGCGCTTTTTCGTGGCGCACCAGCACGCCTGCGCATCGGAGCCCATGCGCGGTCTCGAGGGCCTCTACGCGGTGATCGAGCAGCTCGCCGGGTTCGAGGCCGCCGCTGCGGCGTGGGAGCGCGACGTGCTGCCGCGGCGGGTGGCCGACTACGCGCCGGAGCAGCTCGACTACCTCTCCTTTACCGGCCGTGTGTGCTGGGCGCGCGCCGCCCAGGACGGCGACAAGCGCAGCCACGGACCGATCCGCACCACGCCCGTCGCGCTGTTCCCGCGCGAGCAGCTGTCGAGCTTGCGCGCGGGCCGCGCCGGCTCGGGCGCGCTCTCGCTCTCTGCGCAA
>CAZYWR010000341.1:0-3196 GCA_964651185.1 uncultured Polyangiales bacterium | reverse complement strand
TCCGGCGCCCCTTTGCTGATGAGCGTCCACGCACCGCCCTGCTCCACCACCACGGACAGACGCCGCCGCTCGAAGTCGAACGGGATCTCGTCGGCTTTGGAAAAGCCGTCGGCTCCGGCGATCGAGCACGCCAGGAGCGCCGTATCGAGCGGACTCTTGATGCCAGACTCATACCGGCTATTCAGATATCCAAGTAAGAGCGTTCGTTCGAGTGGTTTCCCGAAGGGATCGAGCGCCGCGTCGAGCGACATCGTGCCGGAGGTCAAGGTACCGGTCTTGTCGCTGCACAAGACGTCGATGCTGCCGAGGTTTTGGATCGCGGCCAGGTGCTTCACGATCACCTTCTCGCGAGCCATGCGGATCGCGCCCTGCGCGAGCGTGACCGTGGTGATCATCGGCAGGAACTCGGGCGTGAGCCCGACCGCCAAGGCCACGGAGAACAAGAGCGACTGCAGCGCGTCGCGCCCGAGGCTCACGTTCACCACCAGGATGAAGAGCACGAGGAAGACGACCGTCTTCAAGATCAGGAGCCCAAAGCGCCGCGCGCCGCGCTCGAACTCGGTCTCGTCGGGACGGGCCGCCAGGCGTTCGGCGATGTCGCCGAACGTCGTGTCGCGCCCGCACGCGAACACCAGCGCGCTCGCGTAGCCGCTGACGATGGAGGTGCCCAAGAAGACCAGACTCGGGGAGTCGGCGCTGGCGGATGACAGCGCTCCGGCCGCGACGGCCTTCTCGACCGGCAGCGACTCTCCGGTGAGCGCCGCCTGCTGCACGTGGAGATCGCTCGCCTCGATCAGGCGGGCGTCGGCCGGGACCAAGTCACCGGCAGACAAGCGAATCACGTCTCCGACCACGAGCTCGCGCCGTGGCACCTCGACCCAGCTCCCGTCGCGCCGCACCGTCGCCGTGGGGGCGATCTGGGCTTGAATGCGCTTGACCGCGCGCTCCGAGCGGAGCGTCTGCCAGGCGTTGATGAGCGCGCTCAAGACGACGATGCCGCCGATGATGACTGCATCCGTGGTATCGCCGAGGACCGCCGACGCGGCGCCCGCCACGAGCAGGATCGCGACCAGCGGGTTGGCAGAAGCGCGCACGAACCCGAGCACCTTGGTCCGCAGCGGCGTCGTGCTCGGCTCGTTGGAACCGTATATCGCGAGGCGCCGCGCTGCTTCGGCAGAAGTAAGGCCCGCGGCCGTGCTCTCGAGCTCTTCGAGCAGCTCGCGCAACGGCTGATCAGGCATGCTCTTTCGATGTCTACTCTCTGATTGTCGCGCCCGTCCGCGCGCGAGCTCGCGCCGCGAGAACCAGAACCCGGGCAGCATCGGCAGCCAAAAGCTCAGCCCGCGAAACAAGAGCGTCGCGGAGAGCGCGGCCGAGATGGGTACGCCTACCATGCGCAGCGTGAGCACGGACGTCGCTTCGTACGTTCCGAGCCCGCCCGGCATGAACCCGATCGTGCGCAAGAGACTCGAAATCATGAAACTGGCGAACACGCCGCTCGCGGAGCCATCGCTGCCCAGCGCGCGCACCAGGACCCAGACGCTAGCCGCGTCGCACGACACGATCATCAGCTGATATGCGCTCGTCTCCAGCAGAAGCCGCGGATCGTGTGCGAGCCGGGGATCCGCCTCCTGCACGAAGCCGAGCGCGGTCTGCAGCGGACGCAGCCGCGCGACCCAGCGCGGCAGGCGGCGAGCGGTGCGTCCCGAGAGCGCGAGCACCAGGACCGTCATGGCGATCGCGAACAAAAAGAAGACCACCGAGACGAGCACAACGAGCTCGCTGGCCTCGCCGAGCGCGGCGGTGATCACCAGCGCCAGCGCCAGGCTGAGCACGTACGCGACGTAGTAGGACGCCAGATCCACGATGACGCCCGCCGCGACCAGCGGCCGCGGCATCCCCCGCTGCGCGAGTCCGTTCGCGAGCACCACGGTCCCGCTCAAACCTGCCGACGGCACCGCTTGATCCACGAACAGCTTCGCCAAGCTGAGTAGGCTCGCGGTGCCGAGCTTCAAGTTGAAGCGATTCTTCCGCGCGACGGCGCGAAAGACCTGCGCCTGGGCCAGGTACGTGCACGCCTGAAGGAGCACCGCCAGCATCAGCCACCACGGCTCCGCGCGCTCGGCGAGCCGCGCGAACTCTTGCGCCTCCGAGAAGTGGAGCGCCCCGACGATCACGGTCGCCAAGAGCGCGACGCCTAGGATCCATGGCAACCAGCGCCATGATCGGCCCGCTCGGCTCTCGGGAAATGTGAGGTGCAGGTCAGACTGCGTGGCCTGGGTCGTCATCGCCGCCTCCTGCGTCGCTGCGCGCTATTCGTGAATAGCTCGTTCGGAGGCGTCACGCAGGTCGCGTCGCGATCGCGGTGCACCCGCGTCAGTTCGCCTGTGCCGGACATCGGCCACCAGCTTCGCGAAGTCCATTCCCGTCAGGATGCCGCGCGCTCCCGTACCCTCGACGGCCAAGTCGCATCAGCTTGCCCGAGGACTGCATCGCTCGCTCGCGAGAGTTGTGCGCGACGCAATGCACGCAAATCTTGCGCGCGATGGTCGACGATTTGCGCCGCGACCGCGTTCATCATCGGTTTCCACGAGTCTCGCTCCCCTGGCTTGTCCGCAGCCATACCGGTGCACAGTTAATGTATAGAGGGTCTGCCACGTGGACACCCGCGCCGGATGCCGAGGACCGCGGGATCGTCCGCGAACAGCGCGATCGCGTTCATTGGAGTGCCCCACCGGGGTCCCGATTCATGAACTTCGCCTCGAACATTCGTACGAGGAGTCTCGAACAACCATGAGACCTTGTCAGAGCACTTTTGCGTATACAGTGTCCGGAGCACGAGTGCTGGCGATGCTTTGCCTCCAAGCTTGTGCGGGTCTACGAAACGATCGCGAACCGCGGCCCATGGACGCAGGAGCCCGAGCCCGAGTACCTGCGGTGCTGAGCCCTGCCCTGAGCCCCGACATGAGACGCCACGCGCAGTACGGCGCCGCGCTCATGCAGGACCTCGTGCTGGGGCGCTACGAAACCGCAAACCGTCACCTGGACGCCCTGATCGAACAGCCCGACGTGGCCCGGCCGCTCCCGGGTGATCCCACGCTGAACGACGCCCTCAGCGAGCGGTTCTTCGCGATGGAGGAGCAATACCGCCGGCAGTTAACCCAGCTCAGGGCCTCGCTACGCACGCGCGATGAGC
>CAZYWR010000340.1:0-2469 GCA_964651185.1 uncultured Polyangiales bacterium | reverse complement strand
CGCGGCTCGGCGCCGACGTGTGCGTCGGCATTCCGCACCGCGACACGTTCTTGGCCTGCGCGGGCGAAAATCCGGCGCTGGTGCGAGAGCTCGCGCAGCGCACGGCCCACGATGCAGCGCGCGCACCGCACCGGCTGAGCGCGGCCGTCTTCGCCTTGACCGCATCCGGCATCGCACCGCGGGCGGTCGACACACGTCAGGTCGAGAGCGACTGATCTCGCGCGGCGCTCACAACAGGCCGCGCGCGACGGCGAGCACGTCCGCGCTCGTGAAGCGAAAGCGTTCGGCGAGCTTCTTGTAGTTGGCCGAGGCACCGAAGCCGCGCATCCCGTGGAACTGGTCGCCGGGGCGCAGCACGAGCGCGAGCCCTTGCACCACGCCGGCTTCGACCACCAGACGCCGCGCTTCGCCGAGAACGCTTCGCTGATACGCGTCGTCCTGCTCCAAGAACACCTCGAGGCAGGGCAGCGACACGGCGCGCACCTTACGTCCGTCCTTTTGCAGACTACGCGCGGCGTCGACCGCGAGCGCGACCTCGGAGCCGGTCGCCACGATCACCAGCTCGGGCGCGCCCGCGCAGTCGACGGCGATGTAACCGCCGCGGCGCGCCTTCTCTTCGATCGCTTCGCCATCCAGCGTGGGCACGGTCTGGCGCGTGAGCGCGAGCGCGCTCGGGCCGCCGGTGCGCACCAGCGCGGTACGCCAGGCAGCCACCGTCTCGCGCGGATCGGCGGGCCGCCAAACCTGCAGGTTCGGGATCGCGCGCAGCGCCGCCACCTGCTCCACCGGCTGGTGCGTCGGCCCGTCTTCGCCGACGAAGATCGAGTCGTGCGTGAACACGAACGCGACCGGCTGATCCATCAGCGCGGCGAGCCGGATCGACGGCCGCATGTAGTCGCTGAACACCAAGAACGTCGCCACGAACGGACGCACTCCGCCGTGCAACGAGAGGCCATTGGCGATGGCGCCCATCGCGTGCTCGCGCACGCCGAAGGCGAGGTTGCGGCCGGAGAAGTCGCCCGCGCTGACCACCTTCGATCCGCTGAGGTTCGTGCCGTTCGAGCCGGCCAAATCGGCCGAGCCGCCGATCAGCGAAGGCACCTCTGCCGCGAGCGCGTTCAGGATCTTGCCCGATGCCTGGCGCGTCGCCATGGGCTTGTCCTTCGTAAAGTCCGGCATGAGCGCGTCGAGATCGGCCGGCAGCTTACGCGCCACCATGCGTTGCCAGAGCTCGGCCAGCTCCGGCTGAGCGAGCGCGCGCTGCTTGCGAGCTTCCCACGCGTCGCGCGCCTCGCGGCCACGCGCACGCGCGGGCACGAACGCCTCGTACGCGTTTTCGAGCAGCACGAACGGGTCGTGCGCCCACTTCAATGCCGCGCGCGTGGCCTTCACCGCCTCCTCGGAGAGGTGGCCGTGCGCGCCGGACGTGCCGACCGCAGGGGAGCCGAAGCCGATCTGCGTGCGAGCGACGATCAAGTGCGGCCGCTCGTCGCTCGCGCCAGCGCGCGCCAGCGCCGCGCGAATCTGCGCCGGATCGTGGCCGTCGATGCGCTGCACCGCCCAGCCGTACGCCTCGAAGCGCTTCCCCACATCCTCGCTGAACGAGAGCGAGGTCGGGCCATCGATCGTCACGCCGTTGTCGTCGTAAATGACGATCAGCTTGCCGAGCTTGAGGTGGCCCGCGAGCGACGCCGCCTCGCTCGCCACGCCTTCCATCAAGTCGCCGTCGCTCGCGAGCACGTAGGTGCGATGGTCGACCAGCTCGGCCCCGAAGCGCTGCTGCAAGAGGCGCTCTGCCAGCGCCATCCCCACGGCGTTGCCGAAGCCCTGGCCGAGCGGACCCGTGGTGGTCTCGACGCCCGGCGTCATGCCGTGCTCTGGATGGCCCGGCGTGATCGAGCCGAGCTGGCGGAATTGGCGCAGGTCCGCGAGCGTGATGCGATACCCGCTCAAGTGCAGGAGCGAGTAGAGCAGCATCGAGCCGTGGCCCGCCGAAAGGACGAAGCGGTCGCGGTCGAACCAGGCGGGCTCCTCCGGGTCGTGCTTCAGAAACTCGGCGAAGAGGACGGCGCCGAGCTCGGCGCAGCCGAGAGGGAGTCCGACGTGGCCGATGCCCGCCTCTTTCACCGCGTCGACAGTGAGAACGCGGATGGCGTCCACGGCGGCCTGGAAGGCGTGGGGAGCGGTCTGCATGGCGGGCCGAATTACGCGCTTTGATCCGCGCAGTCAATCGCCGCGGCCGAGCTCGCCCTGCTGCGCGCGGTCGGCGCATGCTTCGGCCGCGCTCCAGCGTGCCGCGCACGCCAGCGCGTCCGCGAGCTCACCGAGCGTGGGCGACGGATCGCGAAAAGCGCTCGCCACGAGCCGCTGGTGCCCGACCTGCGCGGCCCACCACGCAGGCTGGATGCCCGCGCACACGGGCCGTCCGCGCCACGTGACCAGCTCGCGGCCGGCGTCGTAGGCGAGCTC
>CAZYWR010000339.1:0-2120 GCA_964651185.1 uncultured Polyangiales bacterium | reverse complement strand
TGGCCGAGCGCCCTCCTCTCCTGCGCATCGGCGGCGACCTCGTGAAGGTGGGGCCGAAGCTCTCCGCCGAGGTCGTCGAGACCATGCTGCTCGCGCAGGTCCCGGAGCGCCTGCGCGCGGAGCTCGCGCGCGAGGGCTCGTGCGACTTCGCGCTCACGCACTTCAGCCTCGGACGCTTTCGCACGAACGTCTCGCGCCAGCGCACCGGCATGAAGCTCACCGCGCGCCCGATCGGCGATCGCGTGCCGAACCTGGCGGAGCTCGGGCTGCCGGACGCGATCGCGGCGGCCACCCACCACCATCAAGGATTGATCGTGGTCACCGGCCCGACCGGCCACGGCAAGACCAGCACGCTCGCGGCGATCGTGGACATCATCAATCGCGAGCGCACCGACCACATCATCACGGTCGAAGACCCGATCGAATACGTGCACGACCGCAAGCGCGCCGTGATCTCGCAGCGCGAGCTCGGCACGCACACCAAGAGCTTCGCCAACGCGCTCAAGGGTTCGCTGCGCGAGGATCCAGACGTGATCGCCGTGGGCGAGCTGCGCGATACCGAGACCGTGCGCATGGCGCTGTCGGCGAGCGAGACCGGCCACCTGGTGATCAGCACCATGAACACGCCGAGCGCGGCCAAGACCATCGAGCGTCTGATCGATCTGTTCCCGCCGGGCGATCAGCCGCAGGTGCGCATGAGCTTGGCGGGCGGATTGCGCATGGTGATCTCGCAGCGGCTCGTGCCCTCGAGCGACAAGAAGCGCCTCAAGGCTGCCGTGGAGCTCTTGCCCGGCTCGCCGGCGCTATGGGCGTTGATCCGCGACAACAAGACGTTCCAGATCCCGAGCCTGCAGCAGCGCGGCAAGGCGCTCGGCATCGTGCGCCTCGACGACTCGCTCGCGGAGCTCGTGCGCTCGGGCCACACCGCCCTCGAGATCGCGAAAGACTACGCCGACGCGCCCGAGCAGCTCGAGGCGCTGGTCAAGGGCGGCGCGGTGCGGCCGCCGGAAGCGCCCTCACCCGCGAACGACGCGGCCCAGGGCGCCGCGCAGGCCGCGCAGAAGTTCGGCAAGGACGTGCTGTCGAAGGCGGGCAAGCTGTTCGGCGGCGACAAGTGAGAGGGTGAACGCGATGCCGATGATCGACGCGCTCTTCGATCGCCTGCTCGAGCTCAAGGGCTCGGACCTGCATCTGGGCGTGGACTGCCCGCCCATGGGGCGCGTGCGGGGCGAGCTCACGCCGCTGCGCGATCGCGAGCTGAGCCGGCGCGAGCTCGAGGACATGCTGTTCGAGATCACCAACGACGAACAGCACAAGACCATCAGCGAGCACTGGGATCTCGACTTCGCCTATCAGTACGAGAAAAAGGCGCGCTTTCGCGCCAACTACTTCTACAAACAGACCGGACTCGCGGCGGTGTTCCGCACCATCCCGAGCACCATCCTGACGCTCGAGGATCTCAAGACGCCGGAGGCGGTGCGGCGCCTGGCCGAGCGGCGCGCGGGGCTCATCCTCGTGACGGGTCCGACCGGCTCCGGCAAGAGCACGACCTTGGCGGGCATGATCAATCACATCAACCGCACGCGCGCGTGCCATGTGCTCACGATCGAAGATCCGATCGAGTTCGTGCACGAGCCCGAGCGCGCGCAGATCACGCATCGCGAGGTCGGACCGCACGCCGCCAGCTTCGCCCACGCCATCCGCTCGGCGGGGCGCGAAAATCCGGACGTCATCTTGATCGGCGAGCTGCGCACGAACGAGACCATGCGCCTCGCGCTTCAGCTCGCGAGCTACGGCGTGCTCGTGTTCGGCACCGTGCACACGAACAGCGCGCCCGCGACCATCGAGCGCATCATCAACGCCTTCCCCAGCGACGAACAGCCGCAGATCCGCGGCATGCTCGCCGACAGCTTGGCCGGCATCGTGGCTCAACAGCTGCTCAAGACCGCGGACGGCAAGGGCCGGGTCGCGGCGCTGGAGATCCTGCTGGGCTCCCACGCGGTCGCGGCCATGATCCGCGAGAACAAGACCTTTCAGCTGCCGAGCCTGATGCAGTCTGGCAAGGCGCTCGGCATGCAGACCATGGACGTGGCACTCGAGCGTCTGGTGCGCGCCGGGAC
>CAZYWR010000338.1:0-2077 GCA_964651185.1 uncultured Polyangiales bacterium | reverse complement strand
TTTTTCCCGCGATCGTCCGCATGATCAGCGCCGCGCGCAGCGTGGTCGAGGCCTGGCAGGCGCAGCGTCCGATCAGCATCAAGCTCAAGGCAGGCGAGTTTGCGATCTCGCTTCGTCTCTTGTCGCAGGGCGAAATGCGGGTCAGCCTGGGCGGCGCTGGCGGGGTCACGCTCACGCTGCCGGCCCTGACCTTGGCCGGCGCGCTCTCTCCCATCCTGCGGCTCGCGTCCGATCTGGTGCGCACCGTGATCGCCACCGACCGCGCACAGAGCAAGAACCTACGGCTGTGCGCGCTGCGCGACGAGGTGCGCGCGCTGCGCCGCCTGGTGCGCACGCGCAGCGCACAGCAGGGCTTCGTCAACCGCGATCCGGAGCTGCTGCGTGCCGCCGCGATCGGCGCCTCAGCGCGCGAGCGCGAGCTCGCAGCCGCGCCGGAGAACGCCGGACGTTTGCGCCTCGCGGCGCGCTGGCAGGCCGAGGTGGAGGGCCTCGACGCCTCGTCTACTTTCTTGTGCGGCGATCGCATCATCCTCGCCACCCTGCGCGCGCAGCTCGCGCTCGGCCGCGACGACGGCGCGCTCCTGTGGTCGCGCGAGACGCACGCGCAAATCGCGTTCATGGCGGGCACTTCGCTCTTGTCGGTCGACGCGGGCGGCGAGCTCACGCTGTGCGACGTCGAAGGGGGCGTCGCCTACGCGCGCACGCGCATCGCGCCGCGCGTCGGAGGCCCGATGGTCGGCACGTTCGCGGGCGCGCACGGCGCGCCGCCCGTGGCCGTGCTGACCGAGGGCCGCGATCGCCTGGTCGCGATCGACACCCGCACCGGCGCAGCGCGCTGGCGCTTCCGCTCGCCCGGGCGCGGCGAGTTCCAACTCACGCGCGCCGGGCGCATCCTGCTCGTGGTCTCGGGCGACAGCACGCTCGATGCGATCGACGTGGCCACGGGGGAAGTAGCCTGGCGCTGGTCCGACCTCGGACGGCTCAACCTCGCGCCCGCTGTCACGCGCGATCACGCGCTCGCGCTGGCGAGCGAAGGTGCGGGCTCGGCGCTCGTGTGCCTGGACCTGTTCAGCGGCCAACTTGCCTTCCGCAAGCGGCTCGACGCCTTGCCGCTGCGCGCGCCGTGGGCCACCGAGCAGCTCGCGATCGTATGCGCGCAACACGGCGCGCGGCCCGCCCTCTCGGCCTTCGACCTCGCCACGGGGCGCGAGCGCTGGCGCTCGGACGATCCCGGCCTCGGCGAAGGCGGCGCCGCGCTCCTGCTCGATCAGCAGCTCGTGATCCACGCGCCCAACGGCACGGTGCAAGCGCTCGATCTCACCAGCGGAAAACTGCGCTGGCGCCAGCAGCTGGCGGATCCCGCGCGCGACGAGCTGCCGCGCCGACTCGATCCGCTGCTGCGCGGCGGCGCGCTGTTCCTCCCGTCGAGCCACGTGCATGTGGTGCGGCCCCAAGACGGCAGCGTGATCGCGGGCTCGATCGCCGAGCGCATCATTCCGGACTTCATGCGCGTCGACGAGCGCGGCTGGCTGTACGTCGCCGAAGAAAGCGGCTTCATCGAAGCCCACGCCCCCACCCCCAGCCTACGCCTCGTCGCCGGCCGCAGCTGACCCCCTCATCCGCAGCGCGCGCCACCTGCGGCGTAGGCACCTCAGACAGCCGCGACGTTGCAGCCACGCCTTTTGCACAACACACGCTTGCTGGCGTCGAGCCGCCCGTGCTGGACGGGGGCGTGCTGCGGGGCGCGCTTGGAGCGCAACCCAACCACAACGCACTCATCGTCCAACGCCACCAAGCGAGAAAGCCGCGGCACGCCAAGCGGCGGAGGCGGCGCAGCATCGCGCACCACCGCGTGCGTCAGCACAAGCGATACGACCTTCCCCCGAAGCGATCACGCGATGCGCGCCCCGCAGCACGCCCCCGTCCAGCACGGGCAGCCCCAACCCCGGCAACGAGAGATCAGACGAGCCGCCGATGACGCAAGGCCGGAAGTTGGGCACGCACACGCTCGATCAGCGAGTGGTCGATACGCGCCGACGCGATGGCCTCGCCTTCGCCGCCGCATTGCGCGATCACG
>CAZYWR010000337.1:0-3870 GCA_964651185.1 uncultured Polyangiales bacterium | reverse complement strand
AGGCCTATCACATGTTCTACATGCTGCTGCCGAACGCCGGCGCGCGCACCGACTTGCTCGCGCACCTCAAGGCGTCCGGCATCCAAGCGACGTTCCACTACGTTCCGCTGCACACCTCGCCCATGGGCGAGAAGCTGGGCGGTCGCGCCGGTAGCTGCCCAGTTACGGAGAGCATCGCCCCACGGCTGATTCGGCTCCCGTTCTTCAACGACCTGAAGCCTGCGCAGCAGGATCGCGTGATCGCGGAGGTACGGCGTTTCCGCGTGCGGCGCTAGACGCCCCTGGCCCAGCGCCAAGAGCGAACCGTGCCCGCATTGCGCAGACGCCCGAAGTGGACCTACGGCTGCCCCCTGACGCGCGGTTCGAGCTCCCCCGAGAGCGGCATGGGTACGGGCGCGCTGCGTTGCGCCTAGGAGGCTGTACGACTAGTTTGAGGCGGACTTTGCCGCATGCTTCTCGATCCATCGCTGGCTGGAGCCAGTTCGTGGGGGTGGTCCTCCAAATCGCTGTGGTTGCGGCGCTCGCCGCATCATGCGAGCTGAGCCCCTCGGACGCGCAGGCGACGGCGCCGCTGGGTAAGCACGTACCCTGGGGCGTGTATCGCGGCGGCGGATGTGTGGGCGTCGCGCAGCTTGCGCAATTCGTAAAGTGGTTCGGGCAGCGGCCGGAGCGCGGACTCGACTTCTTCGCCGCCGAGTCTTGGACGGAGTTGCAGTCCTCGGCGGTTTGGTGCACCGGCTGCTGGGACGACGCGGGTCATCCGCCTATGACGTTCTCCATTCCCATCGCGACGGCGGCCGGCGATGGCGACCAAATCGCCAAGGGAGCCGCAGGCGAATACGACGAGATCTTCCGCACGATCGGGAAAGAACTCGTGCGCCGCGGCTACGCCGACGCGGTGATCCGCCTCGGCTGGGAGTTCAACGGCGACTGGGTGTTGTGGCCGGCCCAGGGACGCGAGCGCACCTGGATTGCCTACTGGCGGCGCATCGTGCGCGTCATGCGCGACATCCCCGGCAGCGCGTTCAAGTTCGATTGGACTGTCTCCAACTCCGAAACCGCGCAGCGCGCCCAAGACGCATATCCGGGCGACGACTACGTCGATATCATCGGCCTCGACGTCTACAATCAGTCTTGGAGTTGGACGGTCTTCACCGCGTCGCAGCGCTGGAACGAGCTACTCCACGCGCAACACGGCCTGCTCTGGCACAAGCAGTTCGCTGCGGCGCACAAAAAGCCGATGTCGTTTCCGGAGTGGGGGACCGGCACGCGTCCGGATGGACATGGCGCCGGGGACGATCCCTATTTCATCCGCAAAATGGCGGCGTGGATCGCGTCCAACAACGTGGCGTATCACAACTACTGGGATTACCCGGCGCCCGACTTCAACGGCGAGCTTTCCGCTGGAGGACAGCCCAAGGCCGCCAAGGCCTTCCTGGCGATGTTTCGCCGCCAACACTGAGCGCCGGCCAGACGGATGTCGGCTGCGAGGTGGACGCGGCCGCGACTACCACCGGCGCGCGGCCCGCCTCGCCGGACCACGCGACCTCTCGCGGTTGGTTCGTGCGACGCCTTACCTCGCGGGCGCGCGCCGATATCGCCACTTACGAGGAGCGCGCGCATCCCCGTCGCACGCGTTCGAAGGCGACTGCCGCGCGCATGTCCTTCCAGCGTTCGCGCCGCTCTGGTACGCTCGCGCGCCGACGGCTTACAACGGCGGCAGCGCGGGCCCACCGGCCCGGGTGAACCCTCCGGGCGCGCATCCGTCTACGACGCGGCGCCTGCGGGCGCGACGCGCGGCAGACGCCTCTTTTGGTTCTTCACCAGACAAACTATCTCGCCCGCATCGCTGGCCAACGCTGTCTGTGTTCCGCATGTTTGCGTGGGCCGACTCCGATCGCCTCCGCACCAGGAAGACTACCCCCATGGCGAGACGTATCTACGCTGCGCTTCGTGTATGACGTTTGGAACGAACTTCCGCTTCTTGCCCTCCCCTGCGCTCGTTCGCAGCTTTTGTTCGGCAGCTCTTCGGTCGCCGCGGTGGCGCGCTCGGCGAGCCACCGCACGCCAGCTCGTCGTGATGAGTCTGCTGCTCGCAGGCTGCACCGCCACCAAGGTGCGCGTTTCGACTGAGACGCCGCTCTCGAAGCTGCTGGAGCTCTCGCGTCAGTACGGCGAGAGCAAGTACCGGCTCGTGGCAGGTGATCAGATCGCAATCCGCTGCTACTACAATCCGCAGCTCGACGACGAACAACAGATCCGGCCCGACGGGGTGATCTCGCTTTCCCTCATCGGGGAAGTCCGCGCCGCGGGCCGCACCGCCGCCGAGCTCTCGTCGGAGATCACCAGGAGCTACTCGCAATACTTCGTGAAACCCAACACGGTGGTGGTCGTGCGTCAGTTCAATGGCCACCGCGTGTTCACGGCCGGAGAGCTGAAGACTCCCGGCTCGTACAGCCTCTTGACCGGCGCGCGCACGGTGATCGAAAGCATCTCGGCTTCGGGAGGCGTCACCGACCAAGCCACACTCGAAAAGGTGGTGCTGATCCGGCGGCTGCCCAATCAGGCGGTGCCCATGGTTGCGCAGCTCGACGTGTCAGAAGCGCTCAGCGGCGATGACCCCGCGCAGAACGTCGCGCTCATGCCGGGCGATATCGTGTATGTGCCAAAATCGGGCATGGCTGACTTCAATTTGGCCATCCATCAGTTGATTTACAACAACCTCAACCTCAACACGTTCGTCGGCATCAACCCGAACGTGAACAATCTCTTTCGAAGTCAGCAGAGCGCTACCACCAGCGGCAACCTTGCCAAATGAGGTCATGAGTCCCCGTCTGCCCGCTCGACTCCGCGCTGGCGGCATTCGCCCCCCAGGAGGGCGCGCTATTTTGCGCGCGGGCCCATCTCTCCCTCGCGATCCGGATCAGGAGGTTTGACGTGCTGAAGACGCTGTCGCTGCGCAACGTGGCTCACTTGATCTTCAAGCGCCGCCGCACGTTCCTGTACAGCTCCTTGATCCCGCCTTTGCTCTGCGCGGCGGTCGTGTTGCCGCGCAAGTCGCAGTACGAGAGCAACGCGTCTCTGATGGTCAAGATCATCGATCAGGAGGTGGTTGCGCCCGACGCCCTGGCCCAGCAGCAGAGCCAAAGCGCAGCTTCGTCGTCGAACTTGGTCAAGCAGATCGTCAGCTCGGAGCAGCTCATCATCACCAGCGGGAGCGTGCTCAAGACCGCGCTCAGCAAAGTGGGCATCGAGCGCGTGTACCCGGAGATCGAGAAGAAGGCCAAGAAGGCGCGCGTGCCCCCGCTCGATATGGCGGCCGAGCTACTCGCGAAAGAAGATTTGGTCGTCAAGCCGAGCGGCGAGAGCAACGTGCTCGAGCTCGGCGTATACAACGCGGACGCCGAGGTCGCGCGCAGCCTGCTCGAGGCTTTGATCGCCGCGACGATGGCGAAGCAAGCCTCGGTGCTGCGCGATCCGCGCACGGAGTTCTTGGATCGCAAGCTCGAGAACCTGCGCAAGGAGGCCGAGACCGCCAAGCGCGCGCTCGGCGAGTTCAAGCGCCGCACGCAGATCACGTCGTTCGACGAGGAGCGCACGCTCCTGCTGCGACAGCGCGACGACATCCAGCTGCGCTTGAGCCAAACGCGCGCCGAGCTCGTGGCCGCCCAAGGTCGCGGCGCGGCGCTGCACGGTGCGTTGTCGTCGACGCCGGAAGAGATCGCGCTCTCGGACGAAAACGACCGCGCGCAGCGCGCGCTCGATCAGGCGCAGGGCCGGCTGACCTCTGCCCGCGCACGCTACGAGAACGCGAAGCTCCGCTACACCGCAGAGAACCCCGAGCTGGCCGACATCGCGGCAGAGGTCACC
>CAZYWR010000336.1:0-7491 GCA_964651185.1 uncultured Polyangiales bacterium | reverse complement strand
CACGTCGAGCCCGGCCTTGGCGAGAAATAGCGCCGCGCTCAGCCCGCCCGGGCCGTCTCCAATCACGATCACGTCCATGGGTCCCTCCTGCTGCGTTCAAGCGCCGCAGCACTTCTTGTGCTTCTTGCCCGAGCCGCAGGGGCACGGGTCGTTGCGTCCCACCTTCGCGCCCGCCCGCCTCATGGGCGCGGCCGACACCTTCTCGCCCGACACGAAATACCACCGCCCGCCGTCACGCCGGAACTGCGAACGCTCGTGGTGCGCGTGCTCCACGCCGTCGATGGCATAGCGCGCGATGAACTCGACCTCTCCGCGCTCGTCCTCCGGACCGCCGCGCTCCGCCCCCAAGATCTCGAGCCCGCGCCAGGTCGCGCGCCGCGACCAGTCTGCGGTCGCCTTGCGGTCCGTTTGCGCGCGCGTCTTGGGATCGTGGGTGTCGATCAGGTAATCGATCGCGCCGGTGGCGTAGGCCAGGTAGCGCGACGCCATCAGCTCCGCGGCCGTGCGCGGCAGCCGCTCGCCGCGCAGGAACGGCGTGCAGAACGCGGCGAGCGCCTCGGGATCTCGAAAGGGGATGTCCATCGCCCGGCAGGATAGTGTATCGACGCCCACTTGGTGGCGCGCGCGTCTTGAATGGCATGCCGCAGCGCTGTATGCCGACGGGGTCATGCAACGGACCGCGCGCCTGTTCGCGCTCGCCGAGTACCTGCGGGGCCGCCGTACCGGCGTGACCGCCGAGGTGCTCGCCGAGCGTTTCGAGGTGACGGTGCGCACGATCTACCGCGATCTCGACGCGCTGCGCGCCTCGTCGTTGCCGCTGGCCGCAGAGCGCGGGCGAGGCGGCGGCTACGCGCTCGATCGCCACTATTCGCTGCCGCCCGTGAACTTCACGGCGCGCGAAGCCGCGCTGCTCGTAGCGCTCGGCCGCTTCGCCAGCAACATGCGGCTCTTGCCTTTCACCGAGACGCTCGAGTCCGCGCTCGACAAGGTGCGGGCGGCGCTTTCGACGTCGGCCCAGCGCGAGTTGCTCGCGCGCCTCGAGGAGCTGTGCTTTCAGGGCGTGCCGGCGCTGCCCGTCGTCAAGCCCGTGCGCGCCGCGCTCGAGCGCGCTTGGTTCGAGCAGCAGCCACTGCGCATCAGCTACGTGGACGGCAACTTCGTCGAGAGCACGCGTTCGGTGCGCATCGAGTCAGTGATCATGGACCGCCACGAGACGCGCATCGCCGCGCGCGATTTGGACAGCGGCGAACGGCGCCACTTCCGCCTGGACCGCGTCACGCGCGCCGAATTGATCGCACCCGAGCCCGCGCGACGTGCGGACCAGCCCGCCTCCGCGGAGCTCAATGCGCCGGCCGTTGCGGCTCCGGCCGCGCAGGTGGCTCTGCCTCCTGGGCGCTCGTCTTCGCCTCTTCGCGAGCCTTTTGCAGCCGCTCGTTCGCCCGCTTCGCCAGCACGTTCACCGCGCTCCTCACGCCGTTGATGAAGACGAGAAACATGCGCTCGGTCGCGCGCGTCCGCTGATAGGTCGAGGTGTTGATGCCGGAGTCGGGACTGTACGACTGCGCGTGGCCGGTGCCGAACACGCCGATCATGCCGAGCGAGATGTCGCTGCGCTGCTCGAGCAAGCCTACGCTGGCGGTGATGCCGATCCGGTGAATGTCGGGAGCGTAGTAGGCCGTAGCGGTGCGCGGGATGGACGGGGCAGAGGAGAAGTCGGTATACACGCCGGCGCGGGCGGTGTAGTGCTCCTTGAACAAGGCCTCCGCGCCCAGGGCCAGGTTGCCGCTCATCGTGCGGTACCAGGTCTCGGCGATGAAGTTGCCTGGTTCGGGCACCGCGCCAGTTTGCGGGTCGGGCTTACGAGGACCGATCGCCACAATCGGATGAGTCCGAGTGCCGTTCGCCCCGTACAAGCTGCTATCGCCGGCGATGCGCAGCCAGTCGTAGAGCTCGTACGAGAACCCGAGCCGCAGCTCCCAAGGTATGGGGCTCTGGCTGCTCAGGCCGCCCTCGCTGGCGTCGAACAGGGTGCTCGTGGCCGGGGTCGCGTTGAGGTCGGTGTTCGCCGCGCGCTCGCGCACGTCGGCCCGTCCGCGCAGGTGCACGCTCGGAGGTTGGAACATGATGCCGAGCGAGAGCCGCTCGTCGACCGTGTAGAGCGCGCCGATGCGGGCGACCAGGTTCTTCACGTTCGTGTGCACCAGGTGGTGCACCCAGGTGCTGGACGAGCTCGCGTAGCTGCCGTCAGCGTTGACCGCGCCCAGCGTTGAGCTGATGCGTTCTTCGTCGTAGCGCGTCTGCTCGATGCTGAGAAACGTGCTTATCCCGAGCGAGAGATGAGGCGTCACGAACACGCCGTAGGACAGGCCGCTCCAGGCCGTGCGCTCCTGCAGGTCGACGGTGAGCGTGTCGACCGAGCTGTGATCGGGCGCCATGGCCTCGACGTCGAAATTGAGCTGGCGTGCCGACACGGTAAAGGTCGAGAAGGCGATCGCGTGCCGGCGCTGTCCGTACGGAGTGTGCGCGCCGACGCGCTTCACGGCCGACGCGAAGACCGGCAGGGACGTGCCCTGATCGTGGCTGAGGGAGGCATTCGCGCGGCTCGTGCGGTATCCATGCGAGATCTGCAGGCGGTCGAAAGCCGTCACCGTCAGGCTCGCCGAGAGCGCGCCGTCATCCAGGATGCCGAGCCCCGCCGGGTTGTAATAGGTGGCGGACGGATCGTCGGCCACCGCCGTGAACGCGCTGCCCATGCCCACAGCGCGCTGTCCGAGCGGCAAGGTTTGGCGGTGAAAGGGGTCGGCGCGCGCCGCGCTCGGGACAATCGCCGTCGCGAGGGCGAGCCCGGCGCCCGCGCTGACGCAGCAGACCGCGTGGCGGCGGCGCCCTGAGCGGTCCGTGGCGCTCCAAAACACCCTGAGGTGTACCATCGCGCACCGCCTCGCGCGCGAGACGAACGGCGCAACGCGGAAGATCGCCGCTACGCGCGGCGCTCACTCGCGCAAGCGCCAGTGCACGTGAAAGTCGACGCTGCACCAAGAATGGCGGATCACGTCGATCGTGCCTTCGACCCCCAGCACCTGCAGTCCGCCGAGCCAGACGCCGAGTTGGTAAGACTCGGGGAACGTCCAGAGGTCGCGCAGCTTGAACACAGCTTCCCGTTCGCCGCGCGAGACGAGCTCTACCCGGCACGGCTCCACCGTGAGCGGATAAGCCTTGGGGATCAGCTCGAGCACCCGCTCGGAGTTCGAGCTCAAGCCGCCGAATAGCGCGATCCCGGCCATGCTCGATGTGAACGTCGGGTAAGCGGTGCGGCCGAGCTCGCGCAAGCCGTCTTCCGGTGTGCGCGTGGGATGGGCGCTCTTGCCGGCGTCGATCAGGAGCTGCATGTAGTCGCGCAGCGGATACTTGGAGAAGGGTAAGTAACGTCGCTTGTGGGTGACCCGCAGACCCGGGGCGAGGCGTAAGATCTCCGTGAAGAACATCCCGCGTACCGTGCCGTTGTCCGGAGCTTCGAGGATGCGCGCCTCGTATTCCTCCCATGGGCCGGGAGGCCGGACACTGAACGGCGCAGGGACCGAGCTCCGCATCGAGGGACGCAGGCTAGGCCGACCGTACGAGGGGTGGCGGATCATGTCATCACCTACGGGCGGAGCTCCACATCCCGATCGAGTTTAGGACCGGCGCTGACGGCGTGTAAACTCTGATTGCGGGTCCCGCCCAAGGAGTGAACAGCTTGGTATCAGCAGTCACCAATCAGTCCGCTCGCGCGCCGCAGGTCCGACCCGAAAGGTCGGCCGCAAAGGAAAGCAGCGACACAGGGTAAGAGTGGTGCTCTGGCGGCGCAGGAATGGGGGGCACCCCGAGCCCCGCAACAGCACGTACATTGCGGGCTCGCGGCGCCGACGTCCCACCCAAAGAAGCCGCGGCTGCGCGCGACGACTACGCAGCCCGCGGCCGGCCCTGACGCCGTACCTCAGTCAGGCTTTGATCTCGCTCTTGCTGGCCCCATTCGCTTTCTTCGCTGCGCCGGCCTTCTTGGCGTTGGCTTTCTCTTTGGCTGCGGCGAGCACGGCAGTAAGAGCCTCCTTCCACGCGGCCTTCACCTGTGTGGCGGCGGCGACCGTCACCTTGAAGGGCAGACTGACGCCGAGCAGAACGGGGTCCTGGGCGGACGCTCTACCGGCCGCCTTCGCCTCGGACGTGTCGTTGGGCACTGCTTCCGTTTGCATGCTTTCCTCCTTGCAGGAACTGATCGTGCGAAGGGTCTCTCCGACGCACTGGCTGGGCCGCGCGCACACGCATCACGCGGATTGCAGCACGAAGGGGAGGGCTACGGGTTTCCGGACGGAACACGTCGCGTAAACTCGTCTCAGTCCACCCACGATCGCCTACGGCACCTTACTCTACAGCGCAAGGAGGTCACTTCAATTCGATGGATGAATAGACGCCGCGCGCGCGTTCATTCGCGTGCCTGCAGTTCCGCCACACCCCATAGCAGGGGTAGGTGGGGCCGCCGCGGCACCATGGAACAGCAGGGCAAGTCGCGGGGATGCGCTGCGGCGCGCGAGCGCTCTATTGAGGCGTGGATGTCGACCCCGCGCGCGGTTGGCCCTGTGTCTATGTCCGGCTGAGCACTTAAGCGGACTTACGCCGCAGTTGCGGCGAGAACACATGATGGCGAGCCTCGGAGGCGTCGCGACCTGCGCGTGGAAGCGAGCCGTGCTGGCGCAGGACGAAACGCAGGTCGGCGCTATAGAGCGCGGCATGCTGCGCTTCGAGCTCGAACACCCTACGTTGCGCCTCGCATGGATCCGCGCCGAAGGGACACAGGCGGCGCCATCGAGCGAGGCGCTTCTCCACGAACTCGCGCGCGCCGAGGCGCACGTGCGGTCCGACCCAACGCTCTTTCCCGAGCCGGTGCGGAGCGCGCTACGCGACGTGCTGCGCCTGGGCGGCTACAAGCCGACTGGCCGTGGCAAGCCCGCGTCCGAGCTGCTCTTGGCGATGGCGCTCCGCGAAGGGCTCCCGCGCATCAACAACTTGGTCGACAGCAACAACCTCGCTTCCCTCGAAAGTGCGCATCCGATCTCCATCTTCGATGCAGACCTGCTCGGCGATCAGCCGCGTGTGCGCTTCGGAAGGTCTGGCGAGCACTACGTTTTCAACGCCTCTGGCCACGCTATGGAGCTCGCCGGCTTGCCGGTCGTGTGCAGGCGTGACGCGGAGCCCGTGGGCAACGCCGTGCGCGACTCGATGTCCTGCAAAGTGCACGCGGGCACGACGCGCGCGCTGGCCATCGTGTACGGGTCGAGCCGCCTGCCGGCGGCGCTGCTGCGCGCGGCTGCGGAGCGCCTCGCTGCGCTCTTGCGCGCGCACGCGGGCGCCGGCCATGTTGAGATGGGCTTCGTGCCGGCGCTCGGGGCGGACTGACGCGGGCACCGACTCCGCCGCGCATCACGACAGGATGCGCGGGCCCACCTGGTTGCATGCCTGCACGATCTTCCCGTGCGCGGCGACCACCTGCTGCTTGAGGCTGTGTACGTCGCGCGCGATGTCGGGCCAGTCGCCGCGCTCGGCGTCCTCCGCGATCTGCTCGGCCTCGC
Source organism: uncultured Polyangiales bacterium (assembly GCA_964651185.1). Lineage (GTDB taxonomy): Bacteria > Myxococcota_A > Polyangia > Polyangiales > DASUME01 > DASUME01. The sequence goes on along the minus strand of CAZYWR010000336.1, from coordinate 1,885 downwards.
CAATGATCTGCAGCATGCGATCGCCGAACGCCTCGAGCGATCCGAACAGCGCTTGCCCGCGCTCTCCGCCCGCGCTCTCCGCGAGCGCACGCACGGCGGGTTCGCTCGTCTCTCGCGCGCGCTGGCCGAGGGCTGCGACGCGCTCGAGCAGCGCCGTGAACTCCGTCGCGCGCGCTTGCAGCGCCTTCGCCGCGGCGAGCGTCTGCTCCATACCCGCCTGCTGCTTGTCGCGCGATTGATTCATGGCCGCGAGCAGCTCGCGCAGGCGCGCGCCGAGCGCGTCTTCGCACTCGGCCGATTCCGCCAGCAAGCGTTGGGTGCGGCTCAGCGTCTTTTGCGAACGGACCGTGGTCCGGCCGAGCTCGCCGCTGATGCGCTCATACCGAGCGAGCTCGCGCTCGAAGGCGGCCGCAGCTTCGCTCAGCGGACCGGAAGGGGATGGGTGGCTCATATCGCTGTCGCCTTTCTCCGTGCTGCGTCTCGCTCGCCTGCGCACCGGCATGCGCCGGTCGGCCAAACACGTGCTGGGCCGCGTCGCGGCTTCATTGCGGGCTCGGTGCGCGCGCCGCTGCACTCGAGCAAGCATAGTGTGCAAACCAAATGACACGAGCCGCACCCGCCCGCGCGCGCCGCTGCGTCGCGTACCGATCATCACCCTTCGCGATCTCGCCTCATCGGGTGGTCGCGAGGTTCCTGCCACAGCGCGCACACGCGAAGCGTTGTATCGAAGAGGAGCGCGCTGCGCGTGAGGAGGGCGGTTCGATGAAGCTGCAGAGTTCTTTCGAGCTGCCGTTGTGGCGAGGCTTCATGGTGCGTTCGCGGCGCGCGCGTATTTCTTTGGCGAGAGGGCACACAGCTTCGTCCGCGACGATTGACGTAGCCGATCGTGTCTACCTATCCTGGCGTGGACCCCTCGCGTCGTGCTGCGCGCGCGACCTGGCTTACGTGTGATGGGAGTGGGAATGGTTGTTACAACGTGTGTTCGGCTGACTGGCGCAGGTTGCGCGCTGTTGCTCACCTGGTTGAGCGCAGTGGGCAGCGTCGCTGCCCAGCAGACCGACGCACGCGCGACGGTGCAGAGCGAACTGGCGAACCTGTCGGCGTCCCGCGCATTCGATCTGAAGAGCACCGCGAAGGTGCGCGAGCCCGTGGGGGGACCGTGGCTCTGGGTGGCGGCGGGCACCACTGCGGCGTTCGCCGCTAGTTACGCCTTCAGCGAGGGGTTTTCGTACAAGGCCATGCAGACCCGCAACGCCGCGCTCGCACGCAGCGAAGACGTGGGTCTCGATCTCGACATTCGTCTGCGCGCGCGAGCACAGGCCAACGACGCGCAGCTGCGCGCCGACCTGCTGAACCGCGTGAGCGACATCTGCCTCGCGGGGACGGTCGCCGCGACCGGCGCGGCCCTGCTCGTGTGGCTCACGAAGAAGCACAAGCGTGAGGATCACCGCCTCACGCGAACGCTGCTCGGCCCCATGGTGCTCCGTGGGGCCGCAGGTGCGGGGCTGGTCTTACGCGAGAAGTTCTGAGCTGGCGCGCGCGTTCAGATCGCGAACTGGCCGAGCTCGAGCAGCTCGCTGACGCGGTACAGAAAGCCGTTGGCGTTGACGCCGTCGACGATGCGGTGGTCGTACGAGAGTGACATGTACATGACGGGGTGAATCGCCATCGTGTCCTCGCCGTCGCGCTCGACCACGACCACGCGCTTTTTGATCTCGCCGATGCGCAGGATGCCGACGTTCGGCTGAGAAATGATGGCGCCGCCGTGCAGGTTGCCACGCCGGCCCGGATTCGAGACGGTGAAGGTCTTGCCGGACAAATCATCGGGCGAAAGCTTTCCATCGCGCGCCTTCGCGGCGAGCTCGTCGATGGCGCTCGCCAGACC
>CAZYWR010000335.1:0-10713 GCA_964651185.1 uncultured Polyangiales bacterium | reverse complement strand
TCGATGCGCAGCGCGAACTCCATTTGCTGTGCGTCGAATGCGCTCGGCTCCTCGGAAAAGCCGATGCGGGTCGAGCGCATGCGCCCGTCGAGGCCCGCACAGCGCAGCAGCAGGCTGCACGGCTCGCGCTCGAGCGGCAGGAGCTTGCCGCGCGCGGCTCGGCGGTTGCCGCGCACCTCGAAAATGTCGGCAAAATCAGCCTGGAATCCGAGGCGCACGCGGATCGCCAGCGCGTGTTCGCCGTAGTGGTGGAAGTGCAGGCGTTCGTAGCAAGCGCTCTGCCAGAGAAATTTGGTGCGCAGGATGTGCAGCGTGCCGCGCTGCGCGAACAGCCCGTTGTCGAGCTGCATGTCGCCATTGGTGAGGTGCACGGCCAGCGTGGATTCGCGATCCGCGGTGCGCGAGCTCAGGAGCAGCGGCCGATCCTCGTCGAGGCCGAGGAACCAACCCGACAAGTGGCGCGTGTCCTCGTGGAAGATGCCGTGTCCGCCGTGCACGTCGCCGAAGCGGTCGAACACGCCGAAGGTATCGTCGTGCTTGAGGACGGCCACCCGGTCGTCGGTCGGGGCCGACGTGGGCAGGATGTAGAACTTACTCTCCCGGTCTTGCATAGGCGGCGACCCCCGCGCTCATTCCTGTGCTTCCCCGATCACTGTAGGAACCGTTAGGTCGCGGGCAATGCTGCGGGCGTCCAGGCGCAGGTGGTCGCGTGCCATTCGGCGCGCTCCGGAGCGCTGAGGAGCGATCCAGGCGACCAAACGGCGATTGAGCCGGGCCCCTGGGAGGAGCGCGCTCCGCGCAGGGGCTGGGGCAAACGCAATAGACTGTAGGGCCTTCGGACGGTCTCTCCGCCTCACAGAGATGCAGGTGCAAAAGACAGGCCGGTGGTTGTCCTGAGTTGGTTACGTTTCGTAGGTCTTCCCAGGAGGCACTTTCCGCGAGCGCCCCGTGTGGGGGCGAACTGGGTGTCGGCGGCAGAACGGCCTCATGAGGCGGGTTCGAACTGTGCACTTCGCGTCAGAAGCGGAGTGAACCCTGCGGTCCGAGCGGGATTCGCAAGAAGGGGCCGCATCGCGTGCTCGGCGCCTGTCGCACGCTGCCGGCGAGTGATAGGGGTTGAAAATGGCGACGCGTTCCAGCAAGGCTCGGGACTCCGCGGGTCCCGTCACCGCGCGGCTCGAGAAAGATCGTTCGATGCGAGACTTCGGGCGCACCCCCGAGCCTGCAGGCCGGGCGCGCGAAAAGCCGGAGACCGGTCTCTCGTTCGTGGTGCAGAAGCATGCGGCCTCGCATCTGCACTACGATTTCCGGCTCGAGCTCGACGGAGTCCTGCTCAGCTGGTCCGTCCCGAAGGGGCCGAGCATGCGACCCGGCGAACGCCGCTTGGCCGTGCGCACCGAAGATCACCCGATCGAATACGCGAATTTCGAGGGAATCATCCCGGCTGGAGAGTACGGCGGCGGCACCGTGATCGTCTGGGACCGCGGCCGCTGGTCGGCGGAGGGCGACGCGCGCGATGCGGTCGCGCGCGGCAAGCTCACGTTCGTGTTGGCGGGCGAGAAGCTCAAGGGGCGCTTTCACCTCGCGCGCACCCGAGGCGACGGTCGCCGCGAGCACTGGCTGCTGTTCAAAGGCAAAGACACGTTCGCGACGCAAGGCCCCGAGATCGTCGAAGCGCGCCCTGAGAGCGTGCTGACCGGGCGCACGATCGAGCAGGTGGCCGACGCCTCTGATCGCGTGTGGCACTCGAACCGCGCACCCGCACGCGAGCGGCCGGCTGCGCGCGGCGGTGGCGCGAAGGCGAGGCCTGCGCCGGTGCCGGCAGGCGATCCGGCGCAGGCCAAGGACGACGTGATCGCGCTCGTCAAGCGGCTACCACTGCCGTTTTCCCTGACCAACCTCGACAAGCTGCTCTATCCCGAGCAGAACCTGCGCAAGGCCGACATCGTGGCCTATTACGCGGCGGTCGCGAGCTTTGCGCTGCCTTACGTCGCAGAGCGGCCCTTGATGCTGCTGCGCTGTCCAAACGGCCCCGCGCACCAGTGCTTTCATCAAAAGCACGCGCACGCGGGCGTCCCCGCCGCCGTCCAGCGCGTCGCGGTGCGCGAGGACGACGGAACGGTCGAGCAGCACATGGCCGTGCGGGATCTGGCGGGGCTCGTGGCCCTCGCGCAGCTGGGCGCGCTCGAGGTGCACACGTGGATGTGCCACGCCTCCGACGTGGAGCGGCCCGACCAGTTCGTGTTCGACGTCGATCCTGACGAGGGGCTCGGCTGGGACTTGGTGGTCGAGGCGGCGCTCGCCCTGCGCGCGCGCCTGCGCGAGCTGGGCCTCGAGAGCTTCGTGAAAACCACGGGCGGGAAGGGGCTGCACGTGGTGGTGCCGGTGCGGCGCAAGCTCGACTGGGAGCAGCACAAGGAGTTCGCCAAAGGGGTCGCCGAGTCCATCGCGCGCGAGCGGCCCGACCGCTACCTGACCAGCATGCGCAAGTCGGCGCGCAAGGGCCGGCTGTTTCTCGATTACCTGCGCAACGGCCGCGGCGCGACCGCGGTCGCACCCTACTCGACGCGGGCGCGCGCCGGCGCCACGGTCGCCACGCCGATCGGCTGGGAGGAGCTCGCGGAGGGAGTCGATCCGCGGGCGTTCACGATCTACGCGGTGACCCAGCGCCTGAGCCACTTGCGCGCGGATCCATGGCGTGAGTTCGTGAACCTCAAGCAGACCATCAGCGCGAAGGCGCTACGCGCGATGGGCGTAACGAAGTAAGAAGATGCAGCATGGCACTTCACTTGCTTTACCTCGGTTTCGAGGAGGCAAAAGGCCATGAGTTCAGCGAAGGCCACCATCGATCACGACGAAATCCGCCGTTGGGTCGAGCGCCGAGGCGGCCATCCAGCGCGGGTCAAACGCGAGGATGGGCAGGGCGATCTGGGGATCCTGCGCGTCGATTTCCCCGGATTCAGCGGCGAAGACTCGCTCGAACACGTCAGCTGGGAGCAATGGTTCGAGGCATTCGACGAGAACGGCCTCGCCTTTCTCCACCAGGACAAGACGGCAGACGGCCACGAAAGCCGCTTCAACAAGCTCGTGTCGCGCGACGGCGTCGAGCTACCTGCAACGAAGGCCAAACACGGGAGCGCGCGCAAGCACTGAACCTCGTCCCGCCGTGTGAGCCTGCCGTCCACGCAGCTCGCTGGCCTCCGAATCGGAGCGCTGCGCCGTGGCGCGCGCACGTCAGGCGGTGCGCAGGTCGCGTGCGCGAGCCCGTCACGGTGCGACTTCGCGACGCGACCGTGCCGCTCAGCTCGGCTCGCGGCCCTTGCGCGGCTTGGCCTTGGCCTTCGTCGCCTCGCGCTCTTCGGGCGTGAGGTCGCGCCCAGCCCAGGTCGCCGGAGGATCGCTGGCGGGAAACGACTCCCAAGCGCGTTCATCGATGATGTCCCACATTTTCTGGGGGACGTTGGGTTGTTCTCCCTGGAGTGCTTGGCGCTCGGTCTTGTCCTGGGGCTTGTCGGGGACGGGACGTTTGTCCGCGCCCTTCTGGGACTCTCGATCAGGCATGTTTTCGCTCCGTGATGGCAGGAAGCGTTCCTGCACGCGAACATGAGCGTTGCACACCGCGTGCCGCCTTGACGCAGGCGAGCAGCCGAGCGGCCAAAAGCTCAGGTTGTCGCCGGCCGCGATCATCGGCGGCGACAGCATGCCGGAGAAGGGGGCATGCCGTGTGACGAAACGAGCCGACGAGGCGCTGCGCCTCAGCGCGCCTCGAGATCAGGTCGAGGGCTCCGAGGTTCCTGCTCGCGGTGCGCGCCCGCGCGCACGAGACTTGCTGTAACTTGCCCGTAAGACGCATTCGAACCGAACAGCACCGTCGACAGACACATCCCGAACGGAGACAGGCGCGGCTGCGCCGAGAACCTCGCAGCCCAAGCGAGCTCCTTTGCAGGAGGTCCCATGGCGATCGATTTGCTCAAGGATAGGGGCACGCCCCTCGATCAGCAGCGCTTCACCTGGAAAGAGCTCGTGCAGCCTCCCTACAGCAAACTCGACGACGACGCGTTCACGCGCGTGCGCGTGATCCTCATGAACGGCATCGAAAACGAGGCGCTGCGCTTTGGCCACGCCGCGGCGCGCATGAATCGCGAGCTGCAGCGGGAGCTCGCGCGCGTGCGGCGCGTCGAGCAGCATCAGGCGACGCTCATCAACTGGCTCCATCCGCCCGATCAGAACGTGCTCGAAACCACCATCGGCTACGAACAGGTGGCGATCGAGGTGACCGCCGCGATCGCGATGAAAGAGCCGGACGCCTACTTGGCGCAGGTCTACCGCTTCGGGCTGCTCGAAGACTTCGACCACATGTATCGCTACGCGGCGCTGATGGATCGGGTCGAGGGCAAGGACGCAAACAATCTGCTGCAGAGCTACACGGACATCCTGCCGGGGCGGCCGGCTGCGCTCGAGCATCGCCACCCGGAAGACGACCTCCGCGCGCACTACGACCGCGCCAGCGCCACGCTCTTGACCAAGCTGCACGCGTACACGCTGGTGGCGGGCGAGTACCAGACGCACGACTACTACATGAACGTCGGGCCCACGTACTCCGATCCGACCGGACGCCAGCTGTACGCGGAGATCGCCTCCATCGAGGAGCAGCACGTGACGCAGTACGAGTCGATCATCGACGCCGGCGAGTCGTGGCTCGAGAAGTGGCTCTTGCACGAGGCCGCCGAGGTCTACAACTACTACAGCTGTGTAGCCTCGGAGAGCAACCACCGCATCAAGGCGATCTGGGAGCGCTTCCTCGACTACGAGCTGGGTCAGCTCCGTCACGTGGCCGATCTGCTCGAACGGATCGAGCGCCGCGACGCCGCCGCGGTGCTGACGGCGAAGCTACCGGCGCCCATCGACTACGTGAGCCACCGCGAGTTCGTGCGCGACGTGCTGCGCAATGAAGTGCAGCTCACGGCTGCGGGCGAGAACTTCATCGAGCGTCATCAGGAGCCGCGCGACAGCCGCTCGCGCCAGTACCGCGATCACCTGAACTCCGAGGGCATCGCCTCCGAGCGTGTCGCGGCCGGCTACGTGTGGGCGCCGGGGACCGAGCTCGCCCGCGAGGTTCCCCATACCGCCCCCGAATTCAACCCCGAAGTCCGCGCCTAGGAGCCCGCCATGGCCACGGAGTCCCAACTCGGCATGAATCGCACTGGCATCTCGACTTCTCCGTCGCTGAGCGACGAGATGATCGCGGGGACCGCGGAGTTCCCGCCCGATGCGCCCGGCGACGAGCGCAAGATCGCGGCCGCGCGCAGCGTGCGCGCCAAAAACGCGGAGCCCATCGGCAGCGTGCCCGCGCCGGCCACGCTGCGCGGCATGATCAAGACCTTGAGCACGGCGGTGCGCGGCGAGAGTCCGACCTTGTTCGTGGACAAGCTGGGCGAGCGGCTCGCGTTCGAGCGCGCCGGAGTGCGCCTGTACGAAGGACTCTTGTCCAAGTTCGACGCTTACGGCAGCTTCGATGGCGGGCCTACGCGGGCCGAGCTCGAGAGCATGCTGGGCGAAGAATTCAGCCACTTCCGCGCGCTCGAGGAGGCGCTGTCCGAGCTCGGCGCCGATCCGACGGTGATGACACCGTCGGCGGACCTGCACGCGACGTTGAACAAGGGCGCGCTGGAGGTGATGGTCGACCCGCGTACGAACTTCGTGCAGTCGTTGGAGGCGCTGCTCTTGGCGGAGCTCGCCGACAACGATTGTTGGCGCGCGCTGTTGACGCTCGCCGAGCAGGCCGGGCAGGGCGAGCTCGCAGCGCGCTTCGAGCGGGCGCTCGCAGAAGAGGACGTGCACCTCACCAGAGTGCGGCGCTGGATCGGCATCGCGCAGGGCCGCATCCGCGGCTGAACGCGCTCGCTCGTCACGGTTAGGACGCGTGGCGCGGCAGCCCGACGCGAAAGCGGGTCACGCCCTCTTCGCACTCGGCGGAGATGCTGCCGCCGTGCGCGAGCACGATCTGCTGCACGATGAACAGCCCCAGGCCGAGCCCTTCGGCCTTGCCGCTCCGCTCGCGCCCGCGCCGGAATGGCTCGAACAGACACGGCAGCACCTCCGCGGCGATCTCGCCTCGGTTTACGATGGTGAGCACGAGCGCGCCGGGCTCGCGGCCGTCGAGCTCGATTCGGACCGGGCCGCCCGGCTCGCCGTGACGCAAGGCGTTGCCCAGCAAATTCGCCAGCACCTGCGTCATGCGATCGGGATCCCAGCTCCCACGCGGGTCGCCCTTCTGCACGAGCTCGAAGCGCGGCTTGAGCTCGCCCGCGGACAGCTCGGCGATCGTCTTTTCCGCGAGCTGCGAGAGATCAACCGTCTCGTGGCGCGCGATCGGGATGCCGCCGCTGAGGCGCGCGCGCGCGAGATCGAAGAGCTCGTCGATCATCTTCGACATGCGGCGGGCGCTCGCGCGGAGCCGCTCGAGCAGGCGCGTGTCGCGCCCGCCCGAGGCCTGCTCGAGCAAGAGCTCCGCCGACATCACCACGTTGTTGAGCGGCGTGCGCAGATCGTGGCCGATCGCGGCCACGAACATCTCGTTCAGGCGCAAGGTGGCGGCCAACTCTTCGTTGACCCGCCGCAGCTCGCTCTCGCTCGCGCGAATGCGCTCCATCTGCACGGCGAGCTGCTGGCGCTGGCGGTGGAGCTCGACGAAGGTCTCCATCTTGTGCCGCAAGATGTGCTCGTCGATCGGCTTGAACAGGAAGTCGACCGCGCCCGCGTCGTAGCCCTTGAATACGCGGTTCGACTCGCGCGCGCCCGCGGTGACGAAGATGATCGGCACGCGGCGCGTGCGTTCGCGCCCGCGCATGAGTTCGGCCAGCTCGAAGCCGTCGAGCTCGGGCATCTGCACGTCGACCAGCGCGAGCGCCACGTCATGCACCAGCAAGAGCTCGAGCGCCTGCGTGCCGGAGCGCGCCTTGAGCAGCTCGAGATCGGGACGGCACAGGAGCGCCTCGAGCGCGAGCAGGTTCTCTTCCAGATCGTCGACGAGCAGCAGCTTGACCGGGGCCGTCTCGCCTTGGCTCATGGTTGCCCTCCGAGCGCGTGGGCGCAGGCGAAGCGCGCGAGCTCGGCGACCGTGCCGACGAAATCGGGCGCGGTGGCCGCGAGGCAGGCCTGCGGCATGGCCTCCGCAGGCGCCGTGGCGGGGTCCTGTACACCGAGCAAGCCGCCCGCGCGCTGCACGGCGCGCGCGCCGAGCGCGCCGTCTTGATTGGCGCCCGTGAGCACGAGCGCGAGCAGCTTATCCCGGTACACCTCCGCCGCGCTCTCGAACAAGACGTCGATCGACGGCCGCGAGAAGTGGACCGGTTCGTCGAGCGAAAGCGAAAACGAGCGGTCCTCCTCGACCAGCAGGTGATATCCGGGAGGCGCAAACCAGATGGTGCCGGCGCCGATCGCGCATTTGTCTTCGGCCTCGCGCACGGCGAGCGCGCACTTCGCCGCGAAGAGCTCGACCAGCACGGCCGGACGGTTCTGCGGCAAATGGACCACGACGATCACGGCGGCCTCGAGCGTGCTCGGAAAGGCCGGCAGGAGCGCGTTCAACGCCTCGACCGCGCCCGCCGACGCGCCGACGACGATCGCCTCCACTTGGGCGCTATCGCCCGCGCGGCCTGCTGCTCGCGTCAGCATCGTTGGTACCAGCGATCGCCCGGCGAGAGATCGGCGAAGTCGGCCGCGTGCTTCGAGCCGTGCAGCGACTCTTTGGCGCCGAGCCCGAGGAAGCCGCGCCGGCACAGCGCCTCTTTGAACAGGGACAGCGCGCGATCTTGAAGCGTGCGATCGAAATAGATGAGCACGTTGCGACACGAGATCAGCTGTACCTCCGCGAATACATGGTCGGTGGCGAGGCTGTGGTCGGAGAACACGACGTGCCTGATCAAGCTGCGGTCGAACACGGCCGAGCCGTAGGCCGCCGTGTAGTAGTTCGAGAGCGAGCCGTGTCCGCCCGACAGGCGATGGTTTTCCGTGAAGGCCGGCAGGCGTTCGAGCGGGTACACGCCGGCCTCGGCGCGGCGCAGCGCCTCGGGGTTGATGTCGGTCGCGTAGATCATCGCGCGTTCGAGCAGCTCTTCCTCGCGCAGCAAGATTGCCATGGCATACACCTCCTCGCCGCTGCTGCACCCGGCGACCCAGAAGCGGAGCGAAGGGTAGGTGCGGAGCACCGGCACGATGCGCTCGCGCAGCGTCCGGAAGTAGCCCGGGTCGCGGAACATGTCGCTCACCTGCACGGTGAGGAACTGGAGCAGCTGCGGGAACATCTCCGGTTCGTGCAGCACGCGCTCTTGCAGCCGCGAGATCGACTCGCAGCCGAGCACGTCCATCGCCCGCGCCACGCGCCGCCTGAGCGAAGCCCGCGCATACTGGCGGAAGTCGTAGCGGAAACGCAGGAAGATCGCCTCGAGCAGAAGCGTCAGCTCGATCTCCTCGGCTTTGGCGTCTTTGCTCATCTCGGCATCCATACGCGCAAGAGCGAGAGCAACATCTCGACGTCGAGCGGCTTCGCGATGTAATCGTTCGCGCCCGCGGCCAGACAGCGCTCCTGGTCGTCTTTCATCGCCTTGGCCGTGAGCGCGATGATCGGCAGCTTCTTGCCGGCGGGGCGCTGGCGGATGGCGCGCGTCGCGGTCTGGCCGTCCATCTCCGGCATCATGATGGCCATCAACACCAAGTCGACGTGGCCTCCGGCGTCGAGCTTCTCCAGGGCTTCACGTCCATTGCGCGCGATCAGCACCTCGGCGCCCTTGGGCTCGAGCACGCTGCTCAGCGCGAAGATGTTGCGCACGTCGTCTTCGACCACGAGGATGCGGCGGCCCTCGAAGAGCGCCTCGCGATCGCGGGCTTCGCGCAGCGCGCGCTGGCGCTCGGCCGGCAGCTCCGACTCGACCTGATGCAGGAACAAGGTCACCTCGTCGAGCAGCCGCTCGGGCGAACGCGCGCCCTTGACGATGATGGAGCTCGAGTGCTTGCGCAGGCGCTGCTCCTCGTCGGCGTTCAAGGAGCGCCCGGTGTAGACGATCACGGGCGGGAAGGCGCAGGCTTCGTCGCGCGCCATCGTGTCGAGCAGGTCGTAGCCGGAGGCGTCCGGCAGGTTCAAGTCCGTCACCACGCAGTCGAACGTGCTGTTGCGCAGCGCCGCGAGCGCGGCGCCGACGGTCCCCACCGCGACGATCTCGAGCTCCGGCGCGCCGAGCAGCTCGCGCAGGCTCTCGCGCTGCCGCTCATCGTCCTCGACCACCAAGAGCCGCCGCATGCGCGTGGTGAAGCGCTCCTCCATCTTGCGCAGGGCGAGCGCCAGCTCTTCGCGTTGCACCGGCTTGAACAAGTAGCCGATGGCGCCCATCGCCAGGGCTTGCTGCGCGTGGTCCTCGACCGACACCACGTGCACCGGGACGTGGCGCGTCGCCGGATCGCGCTTGAGTCGATCGAGCACCGAGAGGCCCGAGTGATCCGGCAGATTCATGTCGAGAATGACCGCGCTCGGCGTGTGCTCTCGGGCCAAGCGCACGCCGGCGTCGGCCGTGCCCGCGACCAGGCAGGCGAAGTCGCGCTCGTGCGCGAGGTCGACCAGGATCTGCGCGAAGTGCGGGTCGTCTTCGACGACGAGCAGCACGGGCTTTCCGGGCGCGAGCCGCGCGCGATCGTCGGGCACGAGCTGATCGACCGCGAGCTCGGTCTTCGGAGCGGCGCGCGCAGGCTCGACCAAGCGTAGAGAGGGCACGCGACGCGGCGCGGCCGGCGCAGGCGCCTCTGCGCTCGCCGCCGGCGGCTCGGCAGCGGGGCGGTATACGCGAGGCAAGCGGAGCGTGAACGTGCTGCCGCGCCCGAGCGCGCTCTCGAGCGTCACGTCGCCGCCCAAGAGTCGCGCCAGATCGCGCGAGATCGAGAGCCCGAGTCCAGTCCCGCCGTGCTTGCGATGGGCGGTCCCATCGACCTGCCGAAACGCCTCGAACACCAGGTCCTGCTGGTCGGCGGGGATGCCGATGCCGGTGTCGCGCACCGCGAACAGCACGCTCTGCGCATCGGCCGTGACCGTGAGCGTGACCTCGCCCGCCTCCGTGAACTTAAAGGCGTTCGACAACAGGTTCGTCAGGATCTGCTGCACGCGTTGGGCGTCGGTCTCGATCGTGTCCGGCAGCTCGGGCGCGAGCTCCACGTGGAACGCGACGTGTCTGTGGGAGGCTTGGGGCTCGAACGTGCGCTGGAGCGGCTCGATCAACCGGCTCAGCGGCGTGGTCGCCGCGTGCACCTCCATGCGTCCGGCTTCGATCTTGCTCAGGTCGAGGATGTCGTTGATCAAGGTCAGCAGATCGTTGCCCGCCATCTGGATGGTCTGTGCGAACTTCACCTGCTCGGGCGTCAGGTTGCCGCTCTTGTTGCTCGCCAACAGGCCGGCCAAGATCAGCGAGCTGTTGAGCGGCGTCCGCAGCTCGTGCGACATGTTCGCCAGGAACTCGGACTTGTAGCGGCTCGCGCGCTCGAGCTCGACGGTCTTCTGCTCGAGCGCGCGCTGCGCGTGCTCGAGGGCGTTCGAGCGCTCCTCGAGGTTCAGGTTGGTGGCGGTGAGCTCGCCCTGACGCTCCTCGAGCTGCGCGTGCGCGCGCTGCAGCGCTTCGCTCTGTTCCTCGAGCTCCTCGTTCGCGACCCGGAGCTCCTCCTGCTGTGCTG
>CAZYWR010000334.1:0-1753 GCA_964651185.1 uncultured Polyangiales bacterium | reverse complement strand
CACGCGCGCGGCCGAGGCGGTCTTCGATGCGTTGCTCGAACGGCAGCAGGCGCTCGCGATCGACCTGCGCTCGCGGGTGCGCGAAGCCCGCAATCGGCTGGTGTCGACGCACGCCCGCGTGCGCGCCTACGAGACCACGCTGGTGCCCGCACAGCGCACGGTGATGGAGCAGACGCTGCTCCAGTACAATGCCATGCAGCTCGGCGTGTTCGAGCTGTTGGCGGCGCGGCGGGCCGAGCTGGAGATCGAGCTCGGGTACGTCGACGCGCAGCGCGCGTATTGGGAGGCCTCGGCCCGGCTCGACGCCTTGCTCGCCGGCAAGCTCGTGGGCCACGCACACGATGGATCGGAGCAGACGACGCGGTACGAGAGCGCGGGCGCGGACGTCGCAGGAGGACATTGAGCATGGATCGGCGAACCTTCATCCGCGCGGGCGGCGCCGCGACCTCGGCGCTCTTGTTGGCGCAGCGCGCGCGCGCCGAGCAGCCCGCGTCGGGCCATCCGCACGCAGGCCACGGCGCCGCGCACGATCACGGCACCAGCGATCACGAAGGCCACGCAGAACCGGATCGGGAACCATCGGGCGCGGACGCCGTGCCCGCGAGCACGCCGGGCGCGAAGAGCCCGATCGTGGCTCCTGCTGGTCAGGTCGCGGTGATCACACCGAACGGCAGCACCTTACCCTGGCGCATCGTCAAGGGCGTGAAGGTCGGGCATTTGATCGCTGGGCCGGTGCAGCACGAGTTCACGCCCGGCATGCAGGCCGAGTGCTGGGGCTACAACGGCAGCACGCCCGGGCCGACGATCGAAGCGGTCGAGGGCGATCGCGTGCGCATCTACGTGACCAACCGGCTTCCCGAGCCGACCACCGTGCACTGGCACGGGATGATCCTGCCGAACGGCATGGACGGCGTGGGCGGGCTCACGCAGCCCGCGATTCCGGCGCGCGAGACGTACGTGTACGAGTTCACGCTGCGAAATCCAGGCACGTTCATGTACCACCCGCACTTCGACGAGATGACGCAGATCGCGCTAGGCATGGGCGGCATGTTCGTGGTGCATCCGAAGCGCCCCGAGGGGCCGCCGGTGGATCGAGACTTCGCCCTCATGTCGCTCGAGTGGCGGCTGGACGTCGGCGCCAAGCGGCCGGATCCCAACGAGATGACCGACTTCAACGTGCTCACGTTCAACAGTAAGGCCTTTCCGGGCACGCAGCCGATGCTCGTGGGGAAGGGCGAGCGCGTGCGCATCCGCTTCGGCAACCTCGGTCCGATGGATCACCATCCGATCCACTTCCACGGACTCAACTTCCACGTCACCGCGACCGACGGCGGTTACGTGCCGCGCACGGCGCAGCACCCCGAGACGACCGTGCTCGTGCCGGTCGGCACGACCCGCGTGGTCGAGCTCGTGCCGACCGAGCCGGGCGATTGGGCGCTGCATTGCCACATGACCCATCACGTGATGAGGCAGATGGGACACGGTCTGCCGCCGATGGTCGGAGTCGACAGCAAGCGGCTCGATCAGCGCATGCAACGCGTCCTGCCCGACTACATGACCATGGGCACGAGCGGGATGGGCGGCATGGGCGAGATGCAGATGCCGATCCCGCCGAACAGCCGTCCGATGCGCGGCGCGATGGGGCCGTTCGGCTACATCGACATGGGCGGGATGTTCACGATCTTGAAGGTGCGCGATGACCCGGCGCACGCGGACCCTTCGGGCTGGTACCAGCATCCGGCTGGCAAGGTCG
>CAZYWR010000333.1:0-1643 GCA_964651185.1 uncultured Polyangiales bacterium | reverse complement strand
TCATGCCGACGACGGCGAAGCCCGCGATCTTGAGCGCCCCCCAGGGGCTGTCTCCGCCTTCGCCCGGCCTGCGTATGCTCTTGATGTTCACGCGTCCTCCCGCTCCGCTTGCCACGCGCTGGCCTCTTCGCGCTCGCGCACGAGGGCCCGATCGCGCTCGAACTGCCGCTCGAGCTCCTCGCGCGCGGCCTTGGCGAGCGAGAGGCGCTTGGCCTCGTCATGATCATGATAGTGAATCGCGAGCGTCTCGAGCGTACGAAGATTGTGCCGCTTGAAGCGCTCCGCCAGCTCACGGGCCTCGTAGGGCGGTCTGCCGAGCCGCTCGAGCGCACGCCGTCCGAGCGAGAGCGCCGCCTCGAAGGTCTCGCGCTCGATCACCTCGACCTGGCGCTGCCGCAGCGCGAAGTAGTGGCTGACGTTGCGAGCGCGCGCGAGCACGCCCAGGTTGGGGAAGTTCTCGCGCACCAGATCGGTAAGCTCCAAGCTCTCGTCCACGTCGTCGATGGCGTTGACCAGGAGCTTGGCCTCGCGCGCGCCCGCGGCCTCGAGCAAGTCGAGCCGCGTGGCGTCGCCGTAGAACACGCGAAAGCCGAAGCGGCGCAAGAGCTGGATCTGGTCCGGATCGTGATCGAGCACCGTGGCGCGCACGCCGTTGGCGAATAGGAGCCGCCCGACCACTTGGCCGAAACGCCCGAAGCCGGCGATGATCACCGTCTCGCCGTCGTTCTCGATCGCATCGTACACCTCGGCTTGCGCGGCCGCCGAGCGCGCGGCCACGCGGTCGCGCCAGAGCACGAGCAGCGGCGTGAGCGCCATCGACAGCGCCACGACGAGCGAAAGGAGCTGGTCGTAGTCATTCGGGAGCGCCCGGTTCGCGCGCGCCACGCCGAAGACCACGAACGCGAACTCGCCGCCCTGCGCCAAAAGCGCCGCGAACAAGAGCCGCTGCGTGCGCGCGATCTCGAGCCGCGGCGCGATCACCACGAGCGCGCCGAGCTTGAGCACCTGAAAGCCCGCCAAGAGTCCGAGCACGGTCCAAGGGCGTTCGCTCAAGAGCCGAAAGTCGATCGACATGCCCACGGCGATGAAGAAGAGCCCCATCAACAGGCCCTTGAACGGCTCGATGTCGGTCTCGAGCGCGCGCCGGTACTCGGACCCGGCGAGCAGCACGCCCGCGAGGAACGCGCCGAGCGCCATGGAGAGGCCGGCGAGCGCCATGACATGGGCGATGCCCAGAACGATCAAGAGCGAGACGGCGGTGAACACCTCGCGCAGACTCGTGCGCGCCGCGATGTGCAAGAGCGGCCGCGTCAGATAACGGCCCACGCCGATCACCAGCAGGATGGCTCCCACGCCCTTGAGCGCGTCGATGATGCTCGGCGGCGGCGCGCCCGCGCTCGGCGCGAGCAGGGGGACCAGGCTCATGATCGGGATGGCCGCGAGATCTTGGAAGAGCAGCACACCGAACGCGGCGCGGCCGAGCGGCGTGGCGCCGAGGTTGCGTTCGCTCATCGTCTGCATCGCGATGGCGGTCGACGACAACGACAACGCGAGCGCCGCGATCAAGGCAGCTCGCCAGGGTAGTCCGACGCCGATCCCAAAGGCCCACAGCACGGCGCTGGCGCTGACCAGCTGCAGCGTGC
>CAZYWR010000332.1:0-1536 GCA_964651185.1 uncultured Polyangiales bacterium | reverse complement strand
TGACGCAGCTCATCCCCGAGCTGACGCGCCTCGCGCGCACCGCGCCCAACCTAGGGCTCTATCGCGATCTGGCGCTCGCCTACTTGGCGCTCTTGCGCGGTCAGGCGCGAGAGGCCGTCAACCTGTACGAGCGCGTGCTCCAGGACCCGCGCCATCGCGCCATGCCCACGCGCTGGCAAGACCGCACGTTCTACGCGCAGGCGCTGTGCGCGGTCGGCCGGCACGAAGACGCCGTGCAGATCTGCAGCGATCTGTTGCAGCACGATGAGAGCTTCCGCGACGACGTCGCGCGCCAGATTCCCGTCCAGCAGCTCGCGTTGGCGGAAGCCGGCTTGGGCAAGCTCGACGAGGCCGCCGCGCGCATCGAGCGCTGCATGGCAGAGCTGGACCCGCTCGCCCACGAGCTGCTGCGCGGGTCGCTGCACCGCGATCGCGCGCGCATCGCGCTCATGGCGCGGGACGAGCGCCAATTCGAGGAGCACTTGCGCGCCATGTCCGAGCACTTTCGCGCGACGGACAATCCGTGGTTGATGCGTCAGTGCGAACAGCTCGCCGCCGAAGCGCAGCTCAGCGCAGCGCGCGCGCGCAGCATGCCCGCGCCGTCCCCGCTTACCCACAGCGACCTGACGACCGAGTCCGTCACGTTCATCACCAGCAGCGTCGGCGAAAATTGATCAAGGCGCGTCCAGCTCGCGCAGCGAGCGACCGATCTCTCGGCCGAGGTCGAGCTCAGCCCTGCGCGCGTCCGTGGCGAGGTCGCTCCCGCGCAGGCGCGCGTCGCGCCAGGCCGCGTAGGCGTCGGCCAGCTCGAGCACGCTGAAGCGACCGGCGATGTAGCCCGCCTGCGCCTCGGTCAGCATCTCGTCGCCCGGCACACGAAAGACGTGGAAAGGAACGCACTCTTGACGCTCGCTACTATTGGATAGTAGCATCGATTTATGGCGGCAAAGACGACGAGCTTCGTGCTCGGTGAAAAATTCGAAAAGTTCATCGCAGAGCAGGTCGCGTCGGGCGAATACGGCAGCGCTAGCGAAGTGATTCGCGAAGCGCTTCGCCGCATGAAACGCCGAAAGGAACGCGAGGCGCTCGAGGCCAAGCTTCTCGACGAAGCCGAAGCCAGCGGCATCTCCCCGCGCTCCCACGAAGAGATCTGGGCAGACCTTCACTCGCGCAATAAGCAGCAGAAAACGAAACCGTGATCCGGTACACGTTCCTCGCACTGCGTCAGCTCGAAGAGATTGCCGACACGTACTCTGCGCATCAGCTCAACGAGATCCAACGAGTGCTCGAGCTCGCTGCCAAGCTGGCAACGCCAGGTCTTGCCGTACGTCATCCCTGGCGTTCGACGGTCGGTTACTTCAGCGGCAGCAGCGCGGCGGCGCGCTCGAGGTCGGCTTCGGCGTCGGAGTGCTGCCGCTCGAGCACCAGCTCTTGCGCGCGCGCGTCCCACATCGTCTCGTAGGCATCGAACAGCTCGGCGATCGAGAAGCTGCCCGCCTGATAGCTGACCTCGGCGCGGCGCAGCAGCTCGGGGGC
>CAZYWR010000331.1:0-2202 GCA_964651185.1 uncultured Polyangiales bacterium | reverse complement strand
GGTGCTCGGCAATTTCCCGGGTTACCTGTCGCTCATCACCTTGCTCGCGCTCGCATACCGCGCGCGACGCGCGCCCGCCAAAGCGGCTTAACGCCCGCCTACCCCAAGATCGCGAATGTCTGCTGATTGAGCGCGACCAGCGTCGAGCTGGACCACAGCTCGCGGAACTCGACGCAGTAGCCGTCGCGCTGGGCAAGCGAATACGCGCGGAAGAAGAGCGGTTCGTCGGCGGTCAGCGCTCGATCGTGCAGCAGATACTGCGCCGAGAAGCTCACGGTGGTCATCGGTAGCCGATCCGACAGGGTCGAGTAGAGCGCCGGCCAAAACGAGTCGAGCAGCGCCGTGAGTGCGGGCGCGTCGAGCTCGCCGCGGGCGCTTCGCTCGCGGACGAATCCCGCCGATACCGGGAGTGGCCCCGCCGCGAACGGGAAAGCATCGACGCATCGATATTCGTAGTGCTGCGCGAACACCGGCCCAATCGGCGGCGCGATAGGAAAGATGGGCAGCTCCCGCCAGTCGCGCCCGGCCTCCACAGGAGGGACCGCCGTCCCGCGTCCAGCGACATCGGCATGGCCTGGACGCGGCGCGCTGAGCGTACACAAGGCCGAAGCGAGCACCTGATCGCCTTGCACGAGCTCAGCCTGCAGATTCGTTTGACTTCGACCGCGCCGCAGCACGCGCACGAGGACCGTCGCAAGCCCGGGCGAGACAGGGCCGGCCACGTCCGCCGAAAACGTGCGTGCCACGCGTCCCAGATCGCCTTCGCTCGCTTGCGCGGCGCGCAGCAACACGCCGAACACGACTCCGCCAAAAGCCCCGCGCCCTTGTTGCCAGCCATCTGGGATGATCGCCCGGAACGAGCCTTCGCCCATGCGCTCGACGTTCGTCGCCTCACGAAAGCTGTCGCTCATCCTCGACTCCCATTCGGCTGCAGAACCAGCTTGCCGGCCGGAAGCTTCGTCGCGCCGAGCGCGCTCATGGTTACGCGCGCTGCTCGCTCAGCGCCGCTCGCTCAGCGAGCCGTAGAGCTCGGGCCGGCGATCGCGGAAGAAGCCCATCAACGCGCGCTCCTCGCGGATCTTGGCGAGATCGAGCTCGGCGACGATCGCGCCCTCGTCGCTGCGTCCCAACTCGGCCAGCTTCTCGCCGCGGTGGTCGCAGATGAAGGAGCTCCCGTAAAACACTTGCCCGCCCTCGTCGCCGATGCGATTGGAGGCCACCAGCGGCACGTGATTGCAGACCGCGTGTCCGATCATCGCGCGCTGCCACGGGTCCTTGCTGTCGAACTCGGGCTCCTCGGGCTCGCTGCCGATGGCGCTCGGGTAAAGCAGGATCTCCGCGTCGAGCAGCGCCATGGCGCGCGCGCACTCGGGAAACCACTGATCCCAGCAGATGCCGACTCCCAAGGTGCCAAAGCGCGTCCTCCACACCTTGAACCCGTCGCCGCCCGGCCGAAAGTAGAACTTCTCCTCGTAGCCGGGGCCATCGGGGATGTGGCTCTTGCGGTAGCGACCGAGCACTTGGCCGTCGGCGTCGACGATCGCCACGCTGTTGTAGTAGTGCGGGCCATCGCGCTCGAAGAAAGACACCGGGATCACCACGCCGAGCTCGGCGGCGAGCGCGCGAAAGCGGTCGATGGTCGGGCTCTCTTCGAACGGCTCCGCCCACGCAAAGTAGCTCGCGGTTTCTTGTCGACAAAAGTAAGGCCCCGCGAACAACTCCGGCGGCAACACCACCTGCGCGCCGCGCGCCTGCGCCGCGCGCGTGAGCTCCGCGACGCGCGCTACGTTTTGCTCGTAGCCACCCGGCAGAGCGCTCTGAATCGCTGCGACGCGCACGCGCATGGCGCCGTCCTCCCTTACGCTTGCGCAGATCCGCGCGGGACCTGCTGAGTGATGCAGTGCACGGTGCCGCCCTCTTCGAGCAGGATCTTCGCCGGCACGGCGTGCACCGTGCGCCCGGGAAAAAGCGCCTCGAACGCCGTCAGCGCGTCTTCATCCTGACGCGAGCCAAAGACCGGCACCACCACGCTGCGATTGGCAATGTAGAAGTTGAGATAGCTCGCGGGCAGAGGCCGGCCATCGCGTCCAAGCACCAAGCCCGGCGAAGGAACGCTCGCGCGCTCCACGCGAGCCGCCCGCATCAACCCCGGGGAGACGACGAGCACCACGAAGGAGGCGACCGCGAGCTCGGCCGCGCGCG
>CAZYWR010000330.1:0-1794 GCA_964651185.1 uncultured Polyangiales bacterium | reverse complement strand
TCGAACGCGCAGCGCGCGCACCTGCGCGCGCGCAAGCGAGCCGGGGCGCCGCGCTCGAGAGATCGCGGGCTGCACGGAAACTCGCCGGGCCCGCGCGGCGCCGCGGCGGTCTGCGCGCGGGCGCGCTTCGGGAAGCCGAGCTGCCGCGCGGAGGTCAGCCGTGAGCGCGTCGCCGAGCGATCGCGGAGTGCGCCAACAAGCGATCGCGGAGCGCGACCGCAACGTGCTCGTCGAGGGAGCGCCGGGCAGCGGCAAGACGAGCCTGCTCGGCGCCCGCCTGCTGGCGCTGCTCGCGCCCGTGGACGACGCGCCCGCGTTCGCGCTCGATCGCGTGGCGTTCGTCACGTCCTCACCCGACGCGGCCGAGCTGCGCGCGCAGCTTCGCGAGCAGCTCGCGGCGGAGGCGGCGCGGCCGGAGCAGTCAGGGCTACGCCGCGAACGGCTGGCGCGGGCGCTCGCGATGCTGCCGGAAGCATGGATCGACAGCGCACCGCGCTTGGCCGCGCGCCTGCTCCGGAGCCGAGCCGCCGAAGCGCGCTTGAGCCCTGCGTTCGCGCTGATCGAGGACCCGCGCGAGCTCATCGACGAGACGCAGCAGTGGCTGCGCGCAGCGAGCCCTGCGCCCGCGTTCGCATCGGCGCTGCGCGGCAGCGAGGTGGCCGGGCTGGCGGCCGAGACGAGCGAAACCGTGCGCCTGTTCGCGTCGGCCGAACTCGGCCGACAAGCGAGCCCTTCGTGCGCTCGCGCGCGCGGCCTCGACGCGTTCGTGGCCGCCGTGATCGCGACGCGCGGATGCGAGCTCGCGCTGCCATCCGTGCGCGTTCCGGATCTGTTCGAAGTGCGCCGCCACGCCGACGAGCTCGCGCGCGCCACGCGTGACTTGACGAGCGAGGGACCCGGCGCGCGCGCTTTGCGACGGCTCACCGCCCTCGCGCTGCAGATCACGGAGAGCAAAGAAGCGGCGGAGGCCTCGCGCCGGGCGTGCGCGTGGCAACGCGCGTTCACGCAGGCGTTCCGCCGTTTCGGGCGCTTGCCCGGCGACAACGGCGAGCGCGAGGTGTGGCGCTGGCTGGCGCGCGGCGTGCGCGGCGTGCGCGAGCGACGTGCCGGCGGGCCGCTCGCGCTGGCGCTGACCGCTCCGCTCACCAGCTGGATGGCCGAGCGCTTGGTGCGGCTGCGACCGGTGATCCTGTGGCATTACGCAGAGCAGAAGCGCGCACGTCAGCTGCTCGATGCGCTCGATGCGCTGCGCGCCTTGCGCGACCTGCTGCAGCGCGACCTCGGCGCCCGCGCCGCGCTGCAAGCGCGCTTCGACCATTGGCTGATCGACGACGCGCACCAGCTCAGCGCGCTCGAGGCGGAGATCGTGCTCTTTTCGGCCGAGCAGCGCGCCGAAGCGCGCCAGCCTTCCGATGTCCACCTCGCGCCCGGCAAGCTGACGATAGCCGTTGACCCGGCCCGCGCGGGCGCAGCCTACGCGCAGCTCGGTGCGCAGTTACGCCGCGAGCCGCGCTGCGAGGCGCCTTTGACGACACTCGTGCGCAGCGCCGGCGGCCCCCTGGCAGCGCTGCACGCGGCGCTCGCCGCGCGCGCAGAGCCCATGTCGCGCAGGCGCGCTGTGGAGGGCGAGCGAGACGCGCCGCTCGGCCTCGATCGCGCTTTGCAGTGGTTGCCTTGGGACGAAACGGGGCTCGGGCCCGACGCGCTCAGCGCGCGCGAAGCCGAAGCGCTCGCCCGCCATCTCCATGCGCTGGTAGAAGTTCAAGGCTTCGAGATCCGCGATCCGCGCACGCG
>CAZYWR010000329.1:0-1746 GCA_964651185.1 uncultured Polyangiales bacterium | reverse complement strand
GTCATCGTGGGCATCGACAAGCGCTTCGCGCAGCTCGTGACCGACACCGTGTGGTGGTACGACGCCAACAAAGACGCGCGCTACACGCCCGAGATCGTCCGCAAGCGCTTCGGCGTCGCGGCGCCGCGGGTCGCTGACTGGCTGGCCCTCGTGGGCGACGACGACCAAGTGCCCGGCGTGAGCGGCATCGGCGCCAAGGGAGCCACGCAGCTCTTGGAGGCGCACGGCGACGTGGAGAGCGCGCTCGCGGCCGCCGCCTCGCTCGAGAGCCGAACGCGCAAAGCGCTCGAGGCTGCCCGCGCGGAGATGGCGCAGCACCTCGCGCGCGCCCGCCTCGATGGCGCGCGTATGCTGCCGCGTCCGCTCGCGGAGTGCGCCTTCGTGGCGCCGGACGCCGCGGCGCTCAACGCCACGCTCGAAGCGCTCGGATTCGTGGAGCTGCTCTTGAGCACGTCCGCGCCGATCCGCGTGACCCGATGCGAAGCCCCGCGCGAGCTCGAGGCCGCCTTGCGCGCCATGGCGCCCGCGACGCCCAGCATCTTCGCGCTGCTGGAAGACGCCGACCCGCGACGCGAGACCATTCACGGCATCGCGCTCTCTGCCGGCCAGGGCGAGGGTTGGTACGTGCCCGCAGACAGCCCCGCGTGGCCCGGGCTCATGGCTTGGCTCGAGCAGCCCGATGCGCCGAAGTCGGGGCATGATCTGGTCGCCACGCTGGTCGCCCTGCGGCGGCGCGGCGTGCAGGCAGCCGGCATCGTGGCCGACTCGGCGTGCGCCTCCCACCTGACCCAACCGAGCGGTTGGGCGCCGCACGAGCTGCCCTTGGTCGCGCGTCACGTGCTCGGGCGCTCGCTGCACGACGACGACGAAGTGCGCGGGGCCGGCGCGGAGCGCGAGGCCTGGCGCGACTTGCCTGCGCGACGTGCCGCGGAGGTGGCAGCCGAGCGGGCCGACGCTTCTGCGGCGATCACGCGGGCGCTCGCGCCGAAGGTCGACCGCGCCTTGCTCGAGGAATATCTGGCGCTCTCCGACACGCTCGTGCGCATGGAGCTGACCGGGATCGCCATCGACACGGACCACCTCGATCGCACGGACGTAAGGTTCGCCGCCATCGGACGCGAGCTGGAGGCGGAGATCGAAGCGCTGGCCGGGCACGCGTTCAACATCAACTCGTCCGCGCAGCTCGGTAAGGTGCTGTTCGAAGAGCTGAAGCTGCCGGTGGTGCTGCGCACGAAGACTGGCTTCAGCACCTCGAACGAAGCACTCGAGCGCATCGAACACGCGCATCCGATCGTGCAGCGCGTCTTACGCTGGCGCCGGCTGCGCCGGCTGCGCGACAGCTGGGTCAGCTCGCTGCGCCGCTCGATCCATCCCGACGGGCGCGTGCATTCGCGCGTTCACCACGCGCGCTCCTTTTCCGGAGAGCTCGTCAACACCAACCCGGACCTCGGGCGGGTGCCCGGCAAGACGCCCGAGATGGCGGAGATCCGCCGTGCGTTCGTCGCACCTCCGGGGCGGCTCTTGATGTCCGTCGACTTCAACCAGCTCGGGCTCTACGTGCTCGCGCACCTCTCGCGAGATCCGGCGCTGATCGACCCGCTGCGCGAGCGCGCCGACATGCATCGCCTCACGGCCGCTGCGGTCCTGGAAAAGCCCGCCGATCAGATCACGCTCGAAGAGCGGCAGCTCGGCAAAGTCGTGAACTTCGCCACTTTCGCCGGACAAGGCGCGAGCGCGCTCGCGCTC
>CAZYWR010000328.1:0-1677 GCA_964651185.1 uncultured Polyangiales bacterium | reverse complement strand
ACGTTCGCCGGCTGGAGTTGCTCGGATTCCAAGCGCACGAGCATCACCATCTCACCGACCAGCGACGTCACGTGCACCGCCATGTTCATGCCCATCACGCGGACCGTGACGATGGCCGTCAAGGGCTCGGGAACGGCCACGTGCGGAAACGGGCAGTCTTCATGCGCTGTCGACGCCGGAACGAGCGTCACGCTCGACGCCGTGCCTGCGGAGGGCTTCGACTTCACCGGCTGGAGCGGCTGCTCGAGCTCGATGGCGCGCAGCACCTCCATCTCGCCCACTGCGGATGTCACTTGCACGGCCAACTTCGCGCCCAGCGTCTGGAAGGTCACCACCATGGTCGGCAGCGGCCAGGGCCAAGCCACCTGCGGCGGCAGCGACGCGATGTCCTGCTCTGTCGTTCAAGGTCAGAGCGTCACCGTCACGGCCACGGACGTAGACGGATTCAACTTCACGAACTGGAGCGGCTGCTCGGACGCGACGACCCGAAGCATCCAGATCGCGCCCAAGAGCGACGTGGTGTGTATCGCGAACTTCGCGGCCGTCCCGAAGATGTTCGTGGTCGCCGCGGCTGTCGACGTCCATGACGGCGGGCAGGTCGCGGCGAGCACGGGCGGTAGCGCCTGCGCCGACGCGAAATGCACCGTCGCCTCCGGGACCTCCGTGACGTTGACGGCCACGCCGAGCTCCGAAGCGACGACGTTCGCGCACTGGAGCTGCACCAACGGCGAAAGCCCGAGCGACAACCCGCTCACGATTCACGCAAGCCAGGATGTCACGTGCACGGCGAGCTTCAGCGCCGCATCCCCAGGAGGCGCGCCCGGCGGTACGCCGGCTCCCTAAATGGAGCCCAGGAGACGTCAGCGCGAACACTTGCGCCGCGGCGTCCGGATGCGCATCGTGAGCAGCTCATGATGGATTTCAAGGTGCGAAGGAGCGACGGTCCGCGGCCGCGAGCCGTGGTGCTCGGCGTGCAGCTGCCGCAGGTCGCAGACGATCCGTTCGAGGCCTCCCTACGCGAGCTAGAACGCCTGGCCGATACACTCGGACTCGAGGTCGTCGGGCGCGTCACCCAGCGGCGCGGCGCGCTCGCGGCGGCGGCCGTGGTGGGCGAAGGGAAGTTGCGTGCACTCGCGCGCTGGACGGGCGGAACCGGCGTCGTGCCGAGCTACGTGCCGCCCGGAAAGCGCAAGGGCAAGGAGCGCGAGGCCTCTGCGTCCGAGGCCCCGGATGGCGAGGAGGTCCTCGACGACGCCCTGGACACCGCAGCTCATTCGCCGGACGTGCTGGATGCGCAAGGCCCTAGCTCGCCGTCCTCTGCGCCGGAACAAGCGGCTGATCCCGAGCTGCGGGCCGAGGTAGTGCTGGTCGACCACGAGCTCACGCCCTCGCAAGTGCGCAACCTCGAGCGGGCGAGCGGCGCCGAAGTGCTGGATCGGGCGATGGTGATCCTGTCCATCTTCCAGCGTCACGCGCGCACGCGCGAGGCGCGTACGCAAGTGGAGATCGCGCGGCTCTCGTACCTCGCGCCGCGGCTACGCGAAGCCCACGCCGGACAAGATCGCCAGCGCGGCGGGATCGGCGGCAGAGGCGCGGGCGAGACCGCGCTCGAGCTCGATCGCCGCCGCGTCCGCGACCGCATCGCCGAGCTCCGGCGCGAGCTGGTCGAGCTCAAGC
>CAZYWR010000327.1:0-10480 GCA_964651185.1 uncultured Polyangiales bacterium | reverse complement strand
GCAGCCGGGTGCGATCGCGCGCGGCGACGTGCTCGCGGTGGATCAGCCGGCGCACCCGGGCGCGATCACGCGCGGCGAGGTGCTCACCGTGGATCAGCCACCGCACCCGGACGCGATCACGCGCGGCGAGGTGCTCACCGTGGATCAGCCGGCGCACCCGGCTACGTCGCTGTCCGAGGCGCGCGCAGGCTCAGAGCGCGTGCGGGTCTCGCCGCTTGCGCGCCGCTTGGCTGGCGAGCTCGCTGTCTCGCTCGCCGAGCTCCGCGGCTCCGGTCCAGCCGGCGCGATCGTGGCAGACGACGTGCGCGCCCAGGCGCGAGCGCGGGAGCGCGCGCAAAGCCAGCCGCCCGCGTTCGACGAACGGCGCATGCGCGCGGCGATCGGACTGGCGATGGCGAGGAGCAAACGCGAAATCCCGCATTTCTACCTCAGCCAGACCGTCGACCTGGATGCGCCGCTGGCCTGGCTGCGCGCCGAAAACGAGCGCCGCAGCGTGGAGGAGCGCCTGCTCGCTGGAGTGCTGTTCATACGTGCGGTCGCGCGGGCGGCTGCCAAGGTCCCCGAGCTCAACGCGCACTACACCGAGCATGGCCCGAGTCCTATGTCCGACGTTCACGTCGGCGTGGCGGTCGCGCTACGCCATGGCGGTCTGGTTGCGCCCGCGATCATGCATGCCGATCGGTTGTCCATCGACGACCTGAGCCGCGCCTTCAAAGATTTGATCGCCCGCGCGCGCAAAGGACAGCTGCGCAGCAGCGAAATGGCCGGCGCGACGATCACCGTCACCAGCCTCGGCGAGCGCGGGGCCGAGAGCGTACTTCCCGTGATCATCCCGCCGCAGGTGGCCATGGTCGGCTTCGGGGCCATCAGCGAGCGTGCGCTGGTGATCGAGGGATCCGTCGTCGCGCGGCCCGCCGTGACGGTGACGCTGGCGGCCGACCATCGCGTGAGCGATGGCCATCACGGCTCCCTGTTTCTCGCCGCCGTACAGACCTTCCTCAAGGAGCAACCGCCGTGACCGACCGATCTCAGATCCAAGCCATCCTGCAACGGAGCCTGCGCGCAGCAGCCCCCGGCACCGATCCCGCGCGCCTCGCCCAAGATGCCGACATCCGCGAGGAGCTCGATCTCGACTCCATGGACTTTCTCAATTTCGTGACGGCGTTGCACGAGGCGCTCGGGATCGACATTCCCGAGCGCGACTACCGGCACCTGTCCACGCTGCGTACGGCAGAAGAATTTCTGGCCGGCAAGGTCGCTCGCTGACGCGCCGAACGCTCGCCGCGCAGCGAAAACGCGCGAATCATGCGTCAGGGCGCACGTAATGACGGAGCAGGTCGACGTAGCTCACGATGCCGACCAGCGCGCCGTCGGCGTCGACCACGGGAATGGAGCCGACGCGGTTTTCGATCATCAACTCGGCAGCTAACGACGCGTCGCTCTCGGCGTCCACGGACAACGGTCTGCTGGTCATCACCGTCGCGACCGTGGCGTTCATCGGCGCGGTGCGTTGGGCTTGGTCGGGCTCCGAGAGGTAGGGCAGGAGCAGCGCGCGCACATCACGGTCGCTGAGCATGCCCACGAGATCGCCGGTCTCGTCCACGACCGGCAGGTGCCGGATGTTCATGGTCTGCATGACCTCGGCCGCAGCCGCGATGTTCTCATCGGGAGCGACGGTGACGGGGTCGAGCGTCATGAGTTCGCTGACTTGCATAGTACCTCCGCTTGCGGTTGAGGGGTCGCTGGGGGCCGCGCCGCAGCCCGAGCCTGGAGTCGACGAAATACGTACGCCGCCGCGATGAACGAAGTGGGGATCGTGACGAGCAGACCGACGCCGAACGCGAGCGCGCCCAGGAAGTTGACACACGCCAGCAAGAGCACGAACCCGAGCAGATGCGTCTTCGCGCCGGCTGTCAAACGCCGACTCTCGCGGAGCGCGAGGATGGGATCGGACTTCTGATCGATGACCAGGAATGTCGCGTATCCGAACATCAGGGCCCAGATGACCCCCGGAACGACGAGCAGCGCGACACCCGTCGCGACGATCACGCCATAGAGCACCGACGTCAGCAGGAAACTGAAGTATTCCGGCAAGAAATCGGCAGGCTTGAGCTCTTCGACGGCCTTGCCGTCATGCAGCATCAAGGCCGCGCGCGTATAGGCCATGGCCACGACCGGCTGCAGGAGCTGCACGACGATTTGCAGCAACGGCCGCAGCCCCGAGTCCCCACTCGGCTGCGCGAGCGCGCGCAGCAGCAAGGCGAGAAAGAAGCCGGCGGCGCCGATGACGAGCAGCGGTTTGAGATGCGTCTTGGTGATCGCCCAGCCGAACTGGACTGCTTCCAGGCTCGAGAAAGGACGCTCGGTATGATCTTTCATGGACTCTCCTCGGAGCGGTCACGCGCTGGCGATTCCGGCCGCTATGGCGTGCTGCGTACCCAGACACCGTCAGGGCCCTTCTCGTAGCTGCGTTTCACCGCCGCCCAAGCGATGCGGAAACAGCGCGCCTCGTCCCCGTACGTTTCGTAGGCGTGGTTGAAGGCTTCACGGAAGATGTCCTGCGCGTGCCAGGGCAAGTGCTCACGTACGGACGGCGGGAGTTGCTCGTTGCTCGCGTAAGGCATGGCGTGGGCTCGCTCCCGCGACTCGATGCAACGTGTGTGCCTCCGGCTTCAACGCGGCTTACGGTCGCTCTGCCCCACGGGGGCACCTGCGTCGTCCTGCTCTACGGGGGTGCCCGCGTCGCTCGTGCTGCCAAGCCAGCAGAACAACCGGCCCGACTCGAACACGCCGCAAGACGGAGTGATGAAGATGACGGACTCCGTGAACGGGAGGACGACGGTGGCGGCCATGCTCGCAGGTGTCGAGGTGACCACCACCGGATCGGTCGCGAACCGGCTGCCGAGCGTCCCCCAGCAGCGCACGGCGCCGGGGGCGAGCAAGGCGCAGTTGTAGTCGCCGTCTGCGGCGACCTGAACGAGCGACGGTCCCACGACGCCGGTGGTCAGATGATCGGTCAGCGGGAGCCCGCGCGTGCTGCCGATCCCGACCACGACGTCGTTCTCGAGGCGCACGAGCCAGTGGCCAGAGCCCGAGACGAGCTCGACCGGGGTCGCGTCGAACGTACGCTCAGGTGCCGCGGAGGCAGGTTCATCGTCGCCGATGTTGCCGAAGTAGCCGAAGCCCCAGCAGCGCAGCGTGTCGCTTTGCATCAGCGCGCAAGTCTGCTCGTTGATCACGCCCACCGAAGAGACCGGGCCGCCGACCGGCACGTCCCCAGCGGATGTGATCTCCTGTTCGCTGATGGAATTGCGGTTGCCATAGCCGAGGGCCCCCATGAAGCCATCGCCCCAACAACGCAGCGATCCGCTGTCGAGCACGGCGCAGACGTGGGAGTCGGTCAGATCGAATTGCCGCACCGATCCGCCTACATCGATCGTTCGCAGCTGCGCGGGCGCCGCGAGCGGCTGTCCATCCCAACAGCGGAGCGCGCCATTCGTCAGCAGCAGGCAGGAGCGACTCGTTCCGAACTTGGCCTTGTCGACCAGCCCTCCGACGTCCAAATCCACGGCTTCGACCATGTGCGTGTCGCCGCCCCAGCAGCGAAACGCGCCTGTTTGGAGGACCGCGCATCCGAGCTGCGGATCACCGAAGAGCTTGACGATGCGCCAAGGTCGCACGCGCTCTTCGACATCGATGCCGATCTCGAGCGTGCCCTCGGCGAAGTCGACGACCCCTTGTTCCGTGACGAAACGGAAGCTCAGCTTTGTCGTCTGATCGACGGCGATCGCCGCGGGCAGCGTATCTGCCACGAGCTGCGCGTCGACGGTGGCGTAGGATCCATCGGCGCTTTCGCGCTGCAGCTGCCAGCCGGACTGCAGCGTGACCTGATAGGTCCCCGGGATGAGCTCCGCATGCAGCGTCGCGCTCGTCGACGTCCAGCCCGTCGTAAGCACGCGATGCTCAGGTCCGGCAATGTCGAACGTGGCCGAGATGAGGCGATAGCTCGTGCTCCCTGCTTGCGTCGAGAGGGCGAGCTCGAGCGCCCCCGTGCTGGGAGCTGCCGTGTCTTGCGTGCCGCACGCGGTCATCCAGAGCGTGAGGCAGAACGCGCCCGTCCGCGCCCCGAACGCGAACGCAATCCTTCGTTTCCTGTCCATCATGTCCTCCCGGCGCCACTCCGTGGCGTGGAGAGCGCGGAACCTCGGCACTCCACGCCTCCGCAACGGCCATTGCGAACTTGTCCGTCCGCGAGCTTTGGAAGCGGCGATTCACGCCGGCGAAGACGTATGCGCGGATTGAACGGATGGCTAGCTCACGTACCTTGGAGCGGCGTCCTTTCCGGAGTCTTTTTTTGCGCGCAGTCGCGCAAAAGCTGCGCGCTTCGGATCGAAGCAGACCAGACGTCGTGGCCCCGCGGAGCTCGCAACGGACTGGAAAGGCGCGTGCGACGGATCTTGTCTGGCCGCGCGCTGGTGCGTAACTCACTTTTCGATGGCAGAAACCCCGTATGCCGATGACCGGCATCCGTGCGCCCCGACGCGAGCGACGATGCGTGCGAATTCCGGGCTCGACCGCGCCGACGAGCTCAGGAGCGTGATCATGAACTTCCAGGAGCCTGTTCGCAGCCAGCGTACATCGATGATCACGTTCGCGCGTCCGCGGGGCTCGTGGACGGTTCCGGCCCATGCATTCCGCACGGGCGGTGCCATCCGAACCACGGTGCTGATGGCCCTTCTGATCGCGCTCTGCGCGCTCGGCGGCTGGACATTCGGAGGTGCGGACGGGCTGGTGCTGCTGAGCGCCACCGGCGTGCTGCTGAACTTCGGCGCCTATTGGTTCTCCGATCGGCTCACGCTGAGAGCGCACCGCGCACGTCTGCTCGCGCGAGAGGATGCGCGCGGTCTGTATGAAATCGTCGATCGTTTGGCGGACGAGATGCGCATGCCGCCTCCGCCCATCTATCTCATCCCTGCTGACAGTCCCAATGCGTTTGCAACCGGCCGCGGCCCCAAGCGCGCGGCCGTCGCGGTCACGCGAGGTTTGCTCGAGGTCTTGGACGAGCGAGAGGTCGAGGCCGTGCTCGCGCACGAGCTCAGCCACGTCCAAAACCGCGATGTGCTCGTCGGCACGGTCGCCGCGGGAATCGCAGGCGTAATCTCCTCGCTCGCGTACGTACTGCGTTGGGGGTTGCTGCTCGGAGGCCTGGGCGATCGCAAAGGACGGCGCGACTCGGCGTGGGCCGCGCTGGCGTGGATCGTCGTAGCACCCGTGCTCGCGCTGCTGCTCCAGTTCGCGATCAGCCGCACTCGCGAGTACGGCGCGGACGCCGCGGGCGCGCAGCTTACAGGGGATCCGAATGCGCTCGCCGACGCGCTGGAAAAGCTCGAGGCGTGGTCGGCGCGCCGTCCCTATGCGTTCGCGGGCCCTGCGACCGCGCATCTGTTCATCGTGAATCCGCTGCGCGGCGCGGCGGCGCGCATCTTGAACTTACTTTCGACCCATCCGCCTACCGCGGCTCGGGTGGCGCGCCTGCGCGAGATGGCGTAGCCGTGTGTCGGTACGCAGGGCCTCCGCTCTCACGAGTACGAACGTTGCTAGGAACGTCGCAGGATCGGCCACGTGCGCCATGAGGGAGCAGCCCACCAGCTTCCGCACCGAGGAACGCTCAAGTCTCGCGCAAACCGTCGAGGCGCTTCGCGACCCGGCGAGCTATCCGGAGCCGGCCGGGAGCGTCGTCGCGATCGAGACGCACATGTCCTGGGTGTTCCTGACTGACGTTCACGCGTACAAGCTGAAGAAGCCCATCGCAAGACCCACGCTCGATTGTACGACTGTGGAACACCGGCGCGCGGCGTGTCAGCTCGAACTGGAGCTCAACCGGCGCTTGGCCGCGGACGTGTACCTCGCGGTGGTTCCGCTGGCGCGGGCGCCCGCGGGGCTGCGTGTGGAGGGCCGAGGAGAAGCGGTGGAGTGGTTGGTGAAGATGCGCCGCCTCCCGCAGGAGCGAATGCTCGACGCCTGCATCGCGCGCGGGACGGTCGAGCTCGCGGACATCGATCGCCTCGCCAGCTGTCTCGCGGCCTTCTACGACTGCGCCGAGCGCACCCCGATGGCCGCCGCCGCCTACCGCGAGCGCATCCGCGCAGACATCGCGGCCAAGCGAGCCTCCCTCGAGCGGCCGCGCTACGGCCTGGTGCGCGCGGACGTGCTGGCGGCCGCGCGCCGACAGACGGCCTGGCTCGGCGAGCACGGGCCGCTCCTCGACGCGCGCGCCGCGTGCCTGGTCGATGCGCACGGGGACATGAGGCCGGAGCACGTATGTTTGGAAGAGCGACCCGTGGTGATCGATTGTCTGGAATTCGATCGCGACCTGCGGCTGCTCGACCCGCTCTCGGAGCTTTCGTTCCTCGCGCTCGAGTGCCGTCGCCTCGGCATGCCCTGGATCGGAGAGCGGCTGTTCGCGCGCTACACCGAGCACGACGGCGAGCCCGCGCCGGCCGCGCTGCTCGCCTTTTACCAGAGCTACCACGCGCTGGTCCGCGCCGCGGTCGCGATATGGCACTTGGACGACGACGGGCTCGCGCAGACGGAGCGCTTTCGCGCCCGCGCCGCTGCGTACCTGCGCCTGGCGCAGCGCCTGCCTTGAGCTCAAAACTCGACCAGCTCCGTCAGTGAGCCGTCGGTGTGCAGGCGCTCGATCGCGCTCGCGAGCAAGGGAGCGCAATCGATGATCTCGAGACGACGCGTGAGCTCGGGCTCTGCAGCGCGTACCGGAATCGTGTCGAGGATCACGATGCGTTCGAGCTCCGAGCTGCCGAGCACGCGGCCGGCATCGGCCGAGAACACGCCGTGAGCGGCGGCCGCGTACGTCACGAGCGCGCCTCCTCGGCGACATGCGCTCGCGGCGCGCGCAAGCGTGGTCCCGCTGCTGATCAGGTCGTCGATGATGATCGCCACGCGGTCGCGCACCTCGCCCGCCATGGCGCCGCCGCGGACCGCGCCCTCGCTGCGGAATTTCTCGAGAAATGCGAAGCCGACCGCGCGTCCGAGCCGCCGCTCGAGCGCGCCCCGAAAGCGCTCCGCGCGCTTCACGCCCCCGGCGTCGGGAGACACCACGACCACGGCCCGATCGGCGACCAGACGCTCGAAGACTCCGACGAAGGTGGCGGTCGACGTAAGCAGCTCGGCCGGAATGCGGAACGCATTCTGATAGGCGGCAGGATTGTGAACGTCGACAGCCACCACGCGATCGACCCCCGCGGCCTCGAACAGCGCCGCCACGTAGCGCGTCGTCACCGGATCGCGCGGTTTGGTCCGCAGATCTTTGCGCGCATAACACAGGTAAGGTGCGACCACGGTGACGCGCTCGGCCCCGGCGTCGCGGACTGCGCCGGCGAAGAACAGCACGCGCACCAGCTTGTCGTTCACCGATAGCGCGCGATCTCCGAACAGCGACTCCACGATGTACACGTCGCGCCCGCGTACGCTCTCGAGCGGGCGGATCTTGTGCTCGCCGTCTTCGAACGCGCGCTCTTCGTGGCGGCCGGCAGAGATCGCGAGCAGCCGACAAACGCGCGTGAGCAGCGGTTGACCGCCAGCGAGGGCAAAGAGCGCGATCGGATGGACGTTGGGCGTTTCCATGAGCACCCCTTTGCGGGACTACGGCGTGCCGGTGGGATTCGGGGTCACGAGCCCCACCGTCGCGCGCAACGATGCGCCGATTTGCTCTGCTTGAAGCTCGAGCCGAGCCACTTGCGCCTTGAGACGCGCGACCTCGTCCGCGTCGGCGGCGTAGTCGAGGTCTTCGGAGAGCCGGCGCGCGAGCGTCGCCTCTTCGAGCAGCGTGCTGAATATGGCAGAAAGGAGCTTCTCCCTCGCCTCGGCTTGTCCGCTCAGCAGGCTCTCCGGCGAGAAGGCATGGCCTCCGCGGCAGCGAAAGCGCAAGAAACGATGATCGGAGAGCTCGTAGAGCGCCGCCATGCAATCGGGGCAGTTCATGCCGGACGGAGTGCCGAGTTGTTCGAGTTGCCGCCAATCCACGACCCTGAACAAGCCCGCTGCGATCCGGCTCTCGATGTCGAGGAGCTGCGAGATCGAAGCCGGTGTGGACGGCTGAGGATCTCTCGCCAGCTCCTCGAGCAGCTGGCTGATCGCCGCCAGGGTGCAGCAATGGTCGACGGCGACGTGACGGAGAGCGCTGCGTGGCATGGAGGGGGCCGTCGCCTCGCTGGGCTCCTGTACGATCGTGGTTCCGCCGCAATCCTTGATCGCCAACAGCCCCGCCGTGCCGTCGTCGAGTTGCCCCGTCAGGACGACGCCGATCACCCTGGGGCCGAACGCGAGCGCCGCTGAGCGAAAGAGCGGATCGATCGCAGGCCGCGCCAGATTCTCTTTGGGGCCGTGGGACAGACGTATGTGGTCGGCTTGTACGAGCATGTGGCGATCCGGCGGCGCGACGTAAATCACTCCCGCCTTCAGCTCCTCGTTGTCCTCCGGATGGATCGCGGGGAGCGGCCCCGCTTGGGTCAGGATGCGCGGCAGCAAACCGGGACTGTGCGCTGGGACGTGCTGAACGATGAGGACTGGGGCCGGGAAGGTGCGCGGCAGATCCGAGACCAATTGGCTCAACGCCTGAATGCCGCTCAATGACGCCCCGATCACGACGACCCTGTTTCCCATCTCGGCACGCTCCTCGCGTTCGGTTCGGGCGGGAGCGCGAACTTAGTCGTCAGATACATCCCGCGCGCAGCGTGTTAACGGCGAGCTCGCGCAAAAACGCGGAATCGCCGAACTCTGCCGCCAAAGGGAGCCGCGCGGGTGGGGTAGGCCGGGCGCGCGTCGGGGCGGGCGCCCTGCTGGCGTCCGCGCGGTCGTCAGCCGGCGTGCTCGCGGTGGGAGGCTTCGCTGCCTTGGCCCTGGAGCGCGTCCCTCGCGCGCTTGAGCAGCGAGGTCACGTCCTTGGCGGCGATCTTCGCGTCGCGGGAGATGGCGCTGCCGAGCTGATCGAGTTCATCGGCCAGCTTCGTCGAGCCCTCTTTGATCTCGTCGCCCGCCCACTGCGCGCGCGAGCGGAGCCGCGCGGCGGCTTCCCGCAGCGCACGCCCAGACTGCTGCCTGTTCTTTTGCCGATACGCGTCTTCGGCCACGTGTAAGTAAGACTCCGCGTAGACCGTGTCGACCTGGGCGAGCGCGCGGCGCAGCTCGTCTTGCGTAAGTTTGCCGGATTGCGCCTGCGCCGCGAGCGCGTCGATCCGCGAGACCTCCTTGTTCAACAGCTCGCGATCGTCCGCGCGCGCGCTCTGCGCGGCGAGCCGGAAGTAGCTCGACCCGCGCCGGATCTCGGAGGCGGCTCGGGCGTTGTCGCCAGCTTTCAACGCTTCGAACGCGCGCTGGAAATGCTCTCGGGGTCGCTCGAAGGTGGGGGCCCACGCGTCCTGTTCGAGGTACAGCCAGGTCACCGTCGCGTCGCTTCGATACGCGTTGACGAGCTCGTTGTCGAAGCTCTCCCGCGAGACCTGCGCCGTCTTTTGGTCGAGGCGGTCGGCCAGCGCTCTGAGCTGCGTCGCGGCCGACGAGAGGCGATCTTTGTCTTGGTCCGTACGCTGGTCTGCATCCTTCTGAATGGCGTCGGCCGCGGCGCGAACGGAGCTCGCGGCTTTCTGGCGGTCCCCTGCGAGGAACGCCGCGCGCGCCGTGCGAAGTTCTTCGCCCGCGCGATTGAGGACGGGAATCCACTCCTGTTCAGTCGTCACCAACCAGCCATCGGGCCAAGCCGCAGGAGTATCCGCGGCAGGCGCGGGGGTGGCCTTGGCGGTCGTCTCTGCGGAAGGTGCCGCCGTCGCTGGGGTGTTTTCCCTCGGCTGTTCGCGTTTTTGCCCACAACCCATCACACAGAGCGCCACCATGCACGCAACGAAGGTCCATGAGAATTGCGTATGCACGTCGAGCCTCCTCGTCAGGTCCAGCTTCGCGTGCACCTTGTGCACGGCGCATGCCAGAACGGACGGATGAGCGCGTAGGCGCGCTGCTCGCGCGCGTACGAGCCGTGCAGCGCCGCGGAGATTTTCCGTGCACAGTCGGAAGGATTCCCGATCGACATCGCCTGCTCCGCGAAAAGTGCCGTGCCGCCGGGCCATCGCCGTTGGCGCGAGCCGTGCCTTGGACGGTGCGCCGCGAGGCGGCTCGACGCGATGAGGCCGAATGTGATGTTCATGCGGAACGACGCCGTCCGTTTCTTGCTCTTGCTCCTCGCCGGTTTGGGAATGCTGACGTGGGCGGCGTACGGGGTCCTGATCAGTACGACACGGCGCTGGTTCGAGCACGATGTCGAGCTGCGCGCACAACTGGCGATCGACAGCGCAGAGATGAGCCTGGTCTCCGCCTGGCGCGCCGGCGACGTCGCGTCGCTCGCCGCGATCTTGGCTGGGATCACGCGCGACGAACGCATCATGGGCGCCGCCGCCTGCTCCACGCGCCG
>CAZYWR010000326.1:0-3016 GCA_964651185.1 uncultured Polyangiales bacterium | reverse complement strand
AGATCACGCGCGCCATGAAGATGATCTCCGCCGCGCGCCTGCGCCGTGCGCAACAGCGCATCACCGAGCTCAGGCCTTATGCGCAGAAGGCCAGCGAGCTGCTCGCGTCGGTGGCGCGACGCGTGCACGGCGAGGATGCTCCGCACCCGCTGCTTCGGCGGCGCGAGGAGCGCAAGGTCTTGATCGTGGTGTTGACCAGCGATCGCGGCTTGGCCGGCGCCTTCAACGCGAACATCAACAAGCGCGCGTACGCGATGTGGAAGCGCTTCGAGGCCGAGAAGAAAGAGGTCTCGTTCGCGATCGTGGGCCGTAAGGGCGGCGAGTTCTTCCGTCGCCGCGGCGCGCGCATCGACAAGGTCTTCCACGGCATCTTCGAGAACCTGAACAGCGCCAAGGCGGGCGAGATCGGCCGCTACATCGTAGGCCGCTACGTCGAAGAGGACCTGGACGCAGCCTACCTCGTCTACAACGAATTCAAGAGCGCGATCTCGCAGACTGTGGTGGTCGAGCCGATCTTGCCGGTCAAAGTGGAGCCGTCCCAGACCGCGATTGCGGAGACGGATTTCATCTACGAGCCGAACCAGCGCGCGCTGCTGGACCGTCTGCTCCCCATGTACATGGAGGTGACGTCGTACCGGGCCTTGCTCGAGTCGGTCGCCTCCGAGCACGGCGCGCGCATGACCGCGATGGACAACGCCATGCGCAACGCTTCCGAGATGATCGAGCGGCTCACGCTGCAGTACAACCGCGCGCGCCAAGCGGCGATCACCAAAGAGCTCATGGAAATCATCGGCGGCGCCGAGGCGCTCAAGGGCTGAGCGCATCGATTTAAGGTCGAAGCGCGCGCGTCCGCGCGCGAGCAAACGCAAAGGATCTCTCAGTCATGGCAGAGCTAGCGAGTGGCACCATCACGCAGGTCATCGGCCCCGTGGTCGACGTCGAGTTCCCGCCGGGTCAGCTGCCGGCGCTGTTGAGCGCGCTGCGCCTGACCAACCCCGCCCTCGGCGCGGGCGAAGACAACCTGGTGCTCGAGGTCGCGCAGCATCTCGGTGAAGGCACCGTGCGCGCAGTGGCCATGGACTCCACGGACGGCCTGGTGCGCGACATGAAAGTAAAGAACACCGGCGCGCCCATCTCCATGCCCGTCGGCAACGCGTGCCTCGGGCGCATCCTGAACGTGGTGGGCGATCCGGTCGACGGCGGCCCGAAGATCACCTCGGAGCAGTACGACCCGATCCACAAGACGGCGCCGCTGTTCGTCGACCAGAGCAACAAGGTCGAGATCTTCGAGACCGGCATCAAGGTGATCGACCTGCTCGCGCCCTACCGCAAGGGCGGCAAGATCGGCCTGTTCGGTGGCGCGGGCGTGGGCAAGACCGTGCTCATCCTCGAGCTCATCAACAACGTGGCCAAGGCGCACGGCGGCGTGTCGTGCTTCGCGGGCGTCGGCGAGCGCACGCGCGAGGGCAACGACCTTTACTACGAGATGAAAGAGTCGCGGCTCGAGACCGGGCAGAGCGTGCTCTCGAAGACCGCGCTCGTGTTCGGCCAGATGAACGAACCGCCGGGCGCGCGCCAGCGGGTCGCGCTGAGCGCGTTGACGATCGCCGAGCATTTCCGCGATCGCGAAGGGCAGGACGTGATGCTCTTCATCGACAACATCTTCCGCTTCACGCAGGCGGGCTCGGAGGTATCCGCGCTGCTCGGCCGCATTCCGAGCGCGGTCGGTTACCAGCCGACCCTGGGCACGGAGATGGGCGGCCTGCAGGAGCGCATCACGTCCACCACCAAGGGCTCGATCACGTCCGTGCAAGCGATCTATGTGCCTGCGGACGACCTGACGGATCCCGCGCCAGCCACCGCCTTCGCACACTTGGACGCGACCACGGTGTTGTCGCGCGCGATCTCCGAAAAGGGCATCTATCCGGCGGTCGATCCGCTCGACTCGACATCCACCATGCTCGAGCCGGGCATCATCGGTCAGCGCCACTACAACGTGGCGCGCGCGGTGCAGTCGACCTTGCAGCGCTACAAGGACCTGCAGGACATCATCGCCATCCTCGGTATGGACGAGCTGAGCGAAGAAGACCGTCAGGTGGTCGACCGCGCGCGTAAGGTCGAGCGCTTCCTTTCCCAGCCGTTCTTCGTCGCCCAGCAGTTCACGGGTCTCGAGGGGCGCTATGTGCCGCTCGAGCAGACGATCGCCGCGTTCGAGGAGATCCTGAGCGGCAAGCTCGATGATCTTCCGGAACAGGCTTTTTATCTGGTCGGCAACCTCGATGACGTGAAGGCCAAGGCCAAGAAGCTGGCAGGAGGCTGAGGTGGCAACCCTGAAGCTCGAGGTGGCCACCCCCGACGGGCTCGCGCTGCGCACCGAAGCGGACATGGTCAGCGCGCCCAGCGTGGACGGGGAGTTCGGCGTGCTGCCGGGCCACTTGCCGCTGCTCGCGGCGACGCGCGCGGGACTGCTGAAGTACCGCACGGGCAACAAGGAAGAGGTGGCCGCGGTCGGTCCGGGATTCGCCGAGGCGTTGCCCGACCGCGTGCTTCTGCTGACCGACGCGTTCGTTCGGCCGTCAGACATCGACCGCGCGCAAGCCGAGAAAGATCTCGCGGCCGCCGATCGCGCCCTCACCGAACAGCAGGGCCCGATCGACTCCCCCGAGCGCGAAGAGCTCGCGCGCAAGCTCGACTGGGCCCGCGCACGCCTAGACGCCGTCCGTACCTGAAACGCACGGAGAAAACACGGAGTTGTGAGTTCGTGCACGGGCGCGGTCCGCACTATCTCGCAACGATGTGAATCACATCGTGCTCGCCCAAACTAGGACGCCGTCGTTGATCCGCACCGCTCCGGCACCGAGATAGCTGGCGATGTTGGCAGATGGACGACAATATCCATCGGCTGTCCGGTAACACCGCGTACTCCACGCCTGAGGAGCAACGGACTTGCGTGAACTGTGACTCGGGTAGCCATGACAGGAACAAGCCTACCTGTTCAGAGGCCGCAACGCGACGC
>CAZYWR010000325.1:0-2734 GCA_964651185.1 uncultured Polyangiales bacterium | reverse complement strand
AGGACGCGAACGTCCGCATCGGTCTCGGCACGGCGCAACACTGCCTCCAAGCTCGCGAGCATTTCGGGGCTATACGCGTTGCGCGCGGCCTCGCGCGCGAGCGTGATGGTGGCGACGCCATCCGAACACACATATTCGAGGTGCGGCAGCGCCCCCCCTGCATCGGACAACTCGTCGCTCTTGCGCTCGCCCGCGTCTGCGCGCGCCTCGACCAGTTTGCCCGCGTTTGCGCGCGCCTCGAGGGGGGAGCCGTACGTCGTCATGCGCGCATCTTCGTGCGAGCCGCCGGGCGGGTCAACCGAACCCGCTGCACGCAGAGGACGCTTTTGACCATGCAGAGCGTTGCGGTTGGATTTTGACGGTTCGCGCGTGCTCGAGGCCCCTGCGAATGCGTCAGCGCGCGCTCGCGCGCGCGTGCTCTCGTGCGAACCGTAAGATCTCGTCCAGGTGGCGGTTCGCCTGAAACTCGTGGTGGAACACGGCCGCGATCACATGGCGCGCGTCGAGCACGTAGGCGACGCGACGCGCGAAGGGCAGCAGGGGCCAGCGCACGTCGTAGGCGCGCGTGATGGTGCCGTCTTCGTCGCCGATCATCGGGTAGGTCACGCCGTGACGTTCCGCGAACCGACACTGCGTCTGGGCGGAATCGGTCGAAATCCCGAGCACGTCGAACCCGAGCGCCCTCAGTTCGTCGTAGTTGTCGCGAAAACCCTTGGTCTCGATCGTGCAGTTCGGCGTGAAGGCCTTGTGAAAGAAGTAGATGATCAGCGGCCGCGCGGCCCAGGTCCCCAAGGACACGAGCCGGCCATCGGTCGTGCGCGCGACGAAAGCGGGGGCCCCAATACCCGGCTTCAGCACAGATCCAACGCCTCCTGCTGTAATGCATCCAACATCTGCGGACTCATCCGTCGCTGCCCCTCGACGTAGAATTACATTCTTTGACAGTTGGCCATAAACTCTTACGAGGATGGGACGGGGCAGACGTTGGGTCACTGGTCTCGCGGTGGCTGCTCACGCTGGTGTCGCGGGCATCTTCATCGCTCCTGCGGTTCACCACTTGTTCGCGCGGCCGGCGAACTTGCTGTCGGACGCGGTGCTGGTCGATCGCCAAAGCGCCGGGGCGACCCTGCGCAGCGCGCCCCGACCGGACGCGCGCGCGCTGTCCGCGCGGCAGCTCGGCGAGCAGATCCTCGCCCGCAACATCTTCGACTCGCAGAC
The DNA here is from genome assembly GCA_964651185.1 of uncultured Polyangiales bacterium. Lineage (GTDB taxonomy): Bacteria > Myxococcota_A > Polyangia > Polyangiales > DASUME01 > DASUME01. The sequence continues at coordinate 1,516 of CAZYWR010000325.1, read as the reverse complement.
TCGCGCGCGCAGCCAGGCGCCGACCGAAGTACCGCCGAGCGAGCCCGAGCGACCCGCTGTCAGCACCGCTGCGCTCCCGCCGCGCTGCGACGCGAGCCTGCGCCTGGTCGCCTGTATCGTGGACGCGGCACGCCCGGAGCGTTCGTTGGCCGCGGTGCGCAAGGACGGCAAGACGCAGCTCTTGGCTCCCGGTACGTCGTTGGACGACCTTACCCTCGTGGCCGTTCGACCTGCGTACGCTTACCTGCACTCTACCACCGGGGCGCTGTGTTCGTTGGCGGTCTTTGCACCGCCGGGCGAGCGCCAAAATGCGCCGTCCAAGCCGTCGGCTTCCCCTCCTCAGGAGAACAAATCCAAGCCAGACCCCAAAGCATTTTTTTCCAATGACGAGCTCGAGCGCGGCGTGCGTTCGCTCGGCCAGAGCGGCTATTCGCTCTCGCGTGCGCTCGTGCTGCGAGCGCTCACGGATCCAGGAAAAGCGGCGGCTGGCGCGCAATTTCGGCCCATTTCGCGCGATGGGCGCACCCTGGGCATGGAGGTGCGCGCGATCCGCGGCGATTCGCTGATCCAGCGTTTGGGGGTTCAAAACGGCGACATCGTGCGCAGCCTGAACGGCGCCGATCTGACGACGCCGACGGGCCTGCTCGCCGCGCTCCGCGCGCTGCGCGAAGCGGACAGCGTCAGCATGGAGGTCGTGCGCGGAAGCGCCGTACGCAATGTCCAATACTTACTCGAGTGATCGCGAAGATAGTGCGCGCCGCTGGGAGACCCACCCGGTCCGTGAACTCAGCTACAGTCGCTCGAGCGTGACTTCGAGCGTGTTGTCCTTCGCGATGACCTGGTAGCGAGGCTTGACGCCTGGAACGAAATCGATCGTGAGCTCGGCGTAGCCGCTGCGGTTTAGGATCATCGCGCGGGCGACCGCGCTGTGCGCCGACGCGATAGGGCTCGCGCGGTCGAGCGACACGCGGCGCGGGATGCGCACGGTGAAACCATCCTCGCGCTCGTGGCCCTCGACGCTGCGCACTGGACCGTTCATACGCAAGGTAAACGTGCGACCATTGGGCACCTCGGGCTCTCCGAAGGTCGCGATGCGCGCTCCACGGGGTGCATCTTCAGAGGGCGCTACCGCAGGATCGCGGTGATCCTGCGCGGGCTCGAGCCGGGCGCCGTCCTCGCCCGCTCCTTCGATCAGGGCGTCCTGAGCGAGCGGTTCGCGCGTCGGAAGGCGATCGGCCTCGGTGCGCGGCGCGAGCGCGTAGCCCGCCACGCCGAGCCCAGCGGTCGCGAGCACGGCGACGGCCAGACGTGCGCGCCGTCCCTGGGATTGAACGGCAGGCGGCGCGCCGGACATGGTCGAGCGCTGCACGCGCAAGGGCGGGGGTTGGCGAGCGCGGCCGCGCCTCCCCGGCGCTCGGCGCAAGCGAGACCAGGCGCGCAGCAGAAGCGCCCGACCTCGGGCCACGTGCAAGAGCAGCCGCGTTTTGGCGTCGGGTAGCTCGAGCTCCTCGGCGCG
>CAZYWR010000324.1:0-7102 GCA_964651185.1 uncultured Polyangiales bacterium | reverse complement strand
GCCGGGGTTGTCGCGCCGGCGCCCGCGCGCCCAACAGAGCCGCTTCGGCCGGCGCACGGAGCAGCTCGTGCTGCAGATCTCGGAGCGGCCGCGGCGCGCGCTCTGGTTCGTGGGGCCCGCGCTCCTGGCCATGGCGGTGGGGCTGCCGCGGCTCTCCTTTCTCGATTCGTTGGCCGCGCTGCGCACGCCGGAGCCGGGGCTCGAAGCGGAGAGCAAGCGCGTGCAAGCGCGGCTCGGCCGCGGCGCGCGCACGCAGCTCGTGGTCGCGCTCGGCGACGATGACGAACAGGCGCTCGAGCGCGCGGAGGCAGCGCGCGCCCGGCTCGAGCGCGCCCGGGATGCGCGCCTGCTGCGCAGCTTTCGCAGCGTCGCCGAGCTCTTGCCGTCGACTGCGACCCAGCGCGCGCGCCATGCGCGGCTCGCGAACGATCCCACGTTCGTGCCGCGCCTGCGCGCTGCGCTCGCTCGCCACGGCTTCGTGCCCGAGGCGTTCGCGCCGTTCGAAGCCGCGCTCGCGCGCGAGTTCGAGCCGCTTTCAGCGCAGGAGCTCCTGGCCTCGCCGGTCGGCGATCTGATCGCGCCCTTTCGCAGTCCGCTCGGGGCGCGCGTCGCGTACCTCACGCCCGTCGAAGCCGAGCGCGATCTCAGTCCGGAGCTGGCGGGCTTGGCGGGCGTGACCTTCCTCGATCAAGAAACGCTGTTCAGCGACGCGTACGCGCGCTTTCGTAGCCGCGCGCTGTCCATGGTGCTGCTCGGCCTGGTGCTGGTGCTGGTCACGTTGTACGCGCGCTACCGCAGCGCGCGCGTCGCGGCGCTGGGGATGGTGCCGGCGCTGCTCGGCGCGGGCGCGGCGCTGGGCATGGCGGCTCTCTCGGGCGGGCCCGCGACGCTGATGCACGTGATCGGCGTGCTGCTCGTGCTGAGCATGGGCGTCGACTACGGCATCTACGTGCTCGAGAGCAAGCACAGCGTCGAAGAGGGCGCGACCACGCTCGGCGGCGTCTTGCTCGCGGCGCTCACCACCGTGCTCTCGTTCGGGCTCTTGGGCCTGAGCGCGAACCCTGCGCTCGCGGCGATTGGCGCGACCGTCGGGTATGGCATGGTGTTCACGGTGCTGGCGAGCCCGGTGGTGCTCGCCTTCACGCGCGCGGAGAGAACATGAGAGCTCGCATCGTGTGTGTCCTCCTGCTCGCCAGCGCCTGCGGCGCGCGGCAGAAGCCAGAGAGCGCGCTGCCGGCGCACACCGCGGCCGGCGTCCTCTTGCCCACCGACGATCTCGGCCCGCCCTTCATGGTCGAGCAGCGCCTGCACGGCCATTACGGCGAGCGCGATGTCTCGCTCGATTGCGTCGTGCAGCTCCAGGAGGGCACGCTCACCGTCGTCGGCCTGACGCCCTTTGGCTCGCGCGCGTTCGTGATCGAGCAGCGCGGCACGGCAGTGCGCTTCGAGAAGTTCGTGGACCGTAAGGTGCCCTTCGAACCGGTCCATGTGCTGTACGACTTGCATCGCGTCTTCTTTCGCGGCCTCAAGGGCCCGCTCAGCGACGGCGTCCACGAGGGCCAGGACGCGGGCGAGTTGGTGCGCGAGCGCTGGGCCGGCGGCCACATCGTGGAGCGGCGCTTCGAGAGCTTGGAAGGGCCCGCGTCAAACATGGTGGTGGTCGCTTTCCAGGGCGCGCCTGCGCCCGTCGTGGCGCCGCACGTGAAGCTGACCAACATCGCCTTCGGCTACACGCTCGAGATCGAGAACAGCGAGCAGAAGCAGCTCGCGCCGAGTTACACGCTGGAGGTCGAGAGCGGCAGCGGCTCCTAGAGCGCCGAATCGCTCGATTCCTACGATCTCCGGCGCCTTTCGCCGCTAGCACGAGCTCCCGTGCTCGGCCCGACCTAGAGGTCGAAACCTGCGCGCGGATGCGCGCTGGCGACGAAATGCTTGGAAATCCCCACGGACGATTCAGCGCTCTAGAACATGACCAAAGTGATCGCCTTCTCCGGACAGGCCACCACGCACAGCCCGCAGGCTTGGCACTGGCCGGCGCGCGGGGTGTACGCGCTCTTTCTGCCGTGGAAGGTGCTGCGCACGCGGCCGAGCAGCGAGAGCTGATCGTAGTCCTCGGCCTCGATCGAGCGCACCTCGAACACGTCTTGCGGACAGACGCGCACGCACACGCCCTTGCCTTCGCAGCGGTTGCGATCGATCACCGGGAAGTACCTGCCGCGCTGCGCGAGGCAGTTCTCGCCGGGCGGGTCTTCGCGCTCGCGGTCGAGGCGGGCCGGCAGGAACTGGAACAGCGTGAAGTTCGAAGTCGATGTGGCCACAGATCACCTCCCCCGGCGGCCCGCCTGGGCGCCCGTGATTCTAGACTGCCTCAATAGTTGAATGAGTCAAGTTTTTCTTGCGCCCGCGCGCGGGGCCGCGCATGGTGGAGCTTGGAGATGGTGAAGTTCGGCAAAGAGGCGCTCGAAGCGACGGAGCTCTTGCATGAGCTCATGCTGGCGCAAAAGCATGCCTTCCACGCCGCCGCCAAGGAGTGCGGCTTGTCGCCGCAACAGCTAGCGACGCTCTGGCATTTGGTCCCCGGCGAAGGCATGCCGATGAGCGCCATCGCCGAGCTCTTGGTGTGCGACGCGTCGAACGTCACGGGCATCGTCGACAAGCTCGAGGCGCGCGGGCTGGCCCAGCGCGGACAGGGCGAGGACCGCCGCGTGAAGGTGCTGACTCTCACGGCGCTCGGCGAGGAGCTGCGCACCAGCATGCGCGAGCGCTTGCTGAGTCCGCCCCACTGGCTCGTGCAGCTGACGCGCGACGACCAGCGCGCGCTGCGCGACGTGCTGCGGCGCGGGCTGGAGGTCATGCGCGCGGGCGAGAAACAGCCCTGAGCGGCACGGCTACTCCGCGGCGTAAGGCTCGAAGCGGCGGCGCTTGGACGACAGCAGCATCTTTTGGAACTCGTTGTCGTCGCGCCACACGTCGCCGGCCAGCACGCTGATCAGACCGCGCTTGATCGCCGGATCCGGATCTTTGGCGAAGAAGATGTGTTCTACGATCTTGGTCTGGTAAAAGGCGCCGACCAGACTGCCGAAGGCGGTGTAGGCCACAGCCATGTGCTCCGACACCGGCTGCGTGAGCTCCGGATCGTCTTCGCGCCCTTCGCGCAGCGCCTTCCCCAAGACCTCGGCAAAGCGTTCGCCGCCCAGCATGGCGAGCGAGACGCCGGACGAGAACACGGGATCCAGGAAGAGCGCTGCATCGCCCAGGCAGGCCCAGCGTGCGCCGCGCGTCTTGGTGTTGCGATAGCTGAAGTTGCGGATGATGCGCAGCTCGCTCTTCGGGCAGCCCGCGGTGAGGCGCTGCAGCATCGGCGAGGCGCCGTAGGTCCGCTCGAACAGCTCGTGGCTGACGCCGCGGTTGCGGCTCACCACGCCGACGCTCAAACGCCGGCCGGCGAGCGGGATGACCCAAACCCAGCCGTCTTCGACGATCAGCACGCGGATGTTGCCGTGGCCCTGGTGCGTGAGCTCTCGCCAGACTTCATCGGACAGCTCGTCGAAGTGGCGGAACACCGCCGCCAGGCCAAAGTCTTCGATGCGGCGCAGCGACTTCTCTCGGTGCGCGAACAGCGCGTCTTGACCGGTCGCGTCGATCACGTAACGCGCGCGTTCGCTGCGCGCCTCGCCGCCCGCGTTCAGGTGCACGGTCACGCCGTCTGCGTCGGGGTCGATCTGGCTCACGCGCACGCCGGCTTCGAAGCGGGCGCCCGCACGGATGGCGCAGTCGAGCACGGCTTGGTCGAACTTGGCGCGCTCGACTTGATAGGCGTGGTCCGCCGTTCCCGGTAGCCCGTCTCGGAACAGGTAGACCGAGTGATCCCCCGTGCGCTCATCGAAGAACTCGGCCCCGCCCTTGTAAAGAAAGCCGAGCGCGTCCATATCGAGCCCGAGCCGGTCGAACAGCGGCAGGTCGCAGGGCAGGAGCGACTCGCCGATGTGAAAGCGCGGAAACGGCTCTTTGTCGAAGATGCGTACCGAGAAGCCCTGTCGCGCCAGGAGCGCGCCCGCGGTGGCGCCGCCCGGGCCCGCGCCGATGATGATCAAGTCGCTCATACCATCCCTAGGATCAGTGAGGTGTTGATGCCGCCAAACGCAAAATTGTTGCTCATGCAGATGCGCGGCTTGGCCGCGCGCGGCTCTTTGCCGATATAGTCGAGCGCGGCGCAGCGCTCGTCCACCTGATCGAGCGTGCGGTTCGGCGCGAGCCAGCCCTCGTGCATCATGGCGATGCAAAAGGCGGCTTCGACCGCGCCGCAGGCACCGAGCGTGTGGCCCGTAAAGCCCTTGGTCGAGCTGATGGGCACCTCCGGGCCGAGCACGCGCAAGGTCGCGAGGCTCTCGGCGATGTCACCCACCTCCGTGGCGGTCGCGTGCGCGTTCACGTAGGCGATGCGCTCGGGCGCGAGCTCGGCGTCGCGCAGCGCGAGCTGCATCGCGCCGGCCATGCCGTCGACCGAGGGGTTGGTCACGTGCGTGCCGTCGCAGTTCGTGCCGTAGCCGAGTATCTCTGCGTAGATGTGCGCGCCGCGAGCGCGCGCGTGTTCGTAGCGCTCGAGCACGAACGTGCCGGCGCCTTCGCCGATCACCAGTCCGTCGCGCGCTTTGTCGAACGGGCGCGGCGTGAGCTCGGGCTGATCGTTGCGCCGCGAGGCGGCGAACATGATGTCGAAGATCGCTGCGTGGCTGAAGTGCATCTCCTCGGCGCCGCCGCACAGCATCACGTCCTGCACACCGGCGCGAATGGCCTCGTATGCCGCGCCGATCGCCTGGCTCGCGCTGACACACGCCGAACACGTGGAGATCACGCGCCCCGTCAGGCCGTAATAGATCGCCAAGTTCGCGGCGCAGGTATGGCTCATGAACTTGATGTATTCAGTCGACTGAATGCCCGCGAGACCGCGCGACACGAACAGCTTGCGACACCACTCTTCGTTCGCGCTCGAGGAGCCGTTGGTGCTGCCATAGGCGACGCCGACGCGGCCGCTCGGCAACATGTCTCGCGCGAGTCCTGCGTCTTTCACGGCCTGTTCCGTGGCGTACAGGCTGAGCAGCGAGACGCGGCCCATGGTACGCACCTTCTTGCGCGGATAGCTGAGCTCGAGCCCGCGCACGGGTGCGCCGAGCCGCGTCGCCATGTGCTCGATCTGGCCGAACTCGGGCATGCGCACGATCCCGTGTCGGTCCTCACGCAGCGCGCCCGACGCTGCACGCAGCGTGTTTCCGATCGGTGTGGCGAGGCCGATGCCCGTGACCACGACCCGAGTACGACTCATGCCAGCCCTCCGTTGATGCCGATTACCTGGCCGGTGATGTACGCGGCCTGGTCACTCGCTAAGAACGCCACGAGATCGGCGACCTCTTCCGCGCGCCCGAGGCGCGCCATGGGGATGTACTTCAAGATCTCTCCGACCGGAGCGCTGTGCGTCATCTCCGTGTCGATCAGACCGGGCGCGACTGCGTTCACGGTAATACGGCGTTTGGCGAGCTCCTTGGAGAGGGACTTGGTGGCGCCGATGAGCCCCGCTTTGGCCGCCGCATAGTTGGTTTGACCACGATTGCCCGTGACCCCGGAGACGCTGGCGATGTTGATGATGCGCCCATGCTTCCGGCGCACCATCGGCATCACCAAAGGCTGCGTGACATGGTAGAAGCCATCCAGCGTGGTTCGCGTCACCGCGTCCCAATCTTCCCACGGGATGGCCGGAAATGCGTTGTCCTTCGCGATGCCAGCGTTGTTGACCAGCACGTCGATGGGTTCGGGGTCGCGCAGCAGCTCTTCGATCGCGCTCGCGGTCTGGGCGCGATCGCGCACGTCGAAAGGGGAGAGCACGCTGCGGCCCCCTTCGGCGGCGATCTCGGCGGCCAGCGCCTGCGCGGCGTCGTGCTGGCTGCGGTAGTTGAGGATCACGAGGTGACCTGCGCGAGCAAGGGCTCTTGCGATGGCAGCGCCGATGCCGCGGCTCGCGCCGGTGATGAGGGCTCGGCTCACGTTGCCTCCGGGCGCGCAGCGGGCAACGCGCGGCGATACACGCTCAGCTGCGCGGTCGCGGCCAGCGCGCCGCCGCGCTCGACTCTACATTCGAAAGAAGCGAGGCTCTCGTCGCCCCACGCGCGATGCGCGTAGAGCTCGAGCACGTCACCGACCGCGAAACGTTCGACTGAAAAGTGCGCTTCGGGGATCGCGATCAGATAGCCCGGACGGGGCGCATCTCCGCGCTTGCGATCGTACAAACCCACCAAGGCACCTACGGTCTGCGCCATCCACTCGATCGCGACGATCGCTTCCACCTGGCCGCCGCTCACGAACGCGTGGCTCTCGCGCACGGTGAGCCGGCAATGGATGTCGTCGCCTCGCTGATCGACCACTTCGTCGATCCAGAGCATCGGCGGCCGATGCGGCAAGAGCTCTTCGATGGGCGGAAAGCTCATCGGCGCTCTCCGGCGTTGCCATCACCTGGCTCACACCCGCGAGCGCGCGCTTCGGGGTCGTTGGACTCGCGGGCGCGCGCGGGCGCTTCGGGGTCGTTGGACTCGCGGACGCGCGCGGGCGCTTCGGGGTCGTTGGGCTCGCGGGCGCGCGCGGGCGCTTCGACATCCACGCACCACGGCGTGTCGCCGGCGCCGACCACGAGCGTTTGCGAGCGCCCCTCGGCCAGCGCGCGGGCGAGGTCGAGGCTCGGACCGAGCGGATGGTCTGCGGACGCGAGAGCGCCGAACCGCTCGTTTTGCGCCGCGCGCCGCAGGTTCGAGAGGCTGCCGCGCGCGGGCCGCTCACCTTCATGGCGCGCGAGCACGAACGCCGCGCCGAGCGGGCCGTAACCCTCCTGCGCGCTGATCGCAGGAGGGACCGGCTCTTCGGCGAACACGAGCAGCACGTGCTCCGCCTCCTCGCTGGCGAGCAGCGCGCTCGCTTCACAGAGCGCCATCGCGACCGTGTTCCAGCCCGCCGCCAGCGCGCTGCTCGCCAAGCGGCTGTGACAACTGATCGACAACAGGCCCGTCGCCGTGTTGTGCACGCTGTGGCGGAAGCGAGCCGGGGAAGAGCGGTCCGC
>CAZYWR010000323.1:0-1661 GCA_964651185.1 uncultured Polyangiales bacterium | reverse complement strand
GTCGCTGCGCAGCCGCTCGAGCTCGAAGCGCACGCGATCGAGCTCCGCTTTGCGCTCGCTCTCGCCCCGCTCGGCGCCGCCGGCGCGCGTCTCCAGCGCGGCCACCCGCTGCGCGACTCCGTCGAGCACGTCGTAGAGCAGCGACTCACTCGGCGACGGCCGCGCGGGCCGGCTCGGACGGTTGCCGTCGCCCGCACTGCGCAGCGCGCTGAACAGGCCGGACAGGTCTCCGCCGCCGGCCGCCGACAGCGCGAGCGCCACCGCGAACAGCGCCGCGACCAGACCGATGACCGCCCCCTGCTCTTGCTTCAACCAATACCCAGCCGCGATCCCGACGCCTGCCGCTAGAGCCAGAAACCAGCGCCGTTCCGGCGGTACTTTCTCGAGCATGCCCCCGAACCCCTTGCGGAAACTCGCGTGCTCGCGCGCGCCCGCTCGGGCCGCCTGCACCTCCCCGCAATGTTCCTAGGGTACACCTACTAAGGTTTTCCTTCTCAAGTTCCCCGTGAGTTGGAACGCAGAACGGCCGGGTAATGTGGACAGCTGCCTACGCTGTACGCGCGCGCAGCGCCATCAAGTGCTCCGCGCGCGGCGGACCACCGGTGAAGTCGGGGCGCGGCTGCGAGGCCAAGGCGACCGGCTCGAAGCCCGCTTCGTCCGCGAGCTCTTCAATAAGGCGATCGGCCGGGATGCGCTGATCGCCGTGCTGGCCGTCTCCCATGAGCAAAACGAGCCATCCGTCGCGCGCGAGCACTTGGCGGATAGAGCGCAGCGCGAGCGCGAGCGTGCGGGCGAAGCTCTCGGGCGCTTCGGCTCGCCGCCGCGCGCCTAGCTCATGTGCGCCGAGCGCGCGCGCCTCGATGCCGAGCCAAGCGAACCGCCGCGCGTGATGTGCCGCGTAGTCGTAGGTGCCCCCGTAAGGCGGGGACGTCAGCACGAGGTCGACGCCGCCGCGCGGGAGCAGCTCGCGCAGCCAGCGCGCATCGCCCTCGGCCACCTGGACCGGCGGCCCTCGCACCTCGCTCTCCAGCGCGTGCAGCCGTTCGCTCAGCTCGAGCACCTTGCGCTCGAAGAACTCACTGACAAGGCCCTTGCGGATGCGCCGCGTCACCAGCTCTTCGGCGGTCTCGGAGCGCTGGCGCGAGAACTTGATCACCAACGAGGAGAACACGAGCTCGAGCGCCTCGCGCAGCCACGGCGCGCCGTCGAGCTCGCGGAGCGACGCGAGCAGGCCGGCCATCTCCTTGAGCACGTGCGGCTCGTACCAGCGCAGCTCGTCGGGCGGGAGTTCGGCGCGCACGTTCTCGCGCGCACGTACGCGCGCCTCCGAGGCCTCGCGCACCAGACGCGCCGCGCGTTCGAGCTCCGCCCGGCGCGCGCGATCGAGCGGATCGCACTTGAGGCGTGCGAGGCGCACCGCGAGCGGGTTCAGGTCGACGCCCATGCCGGCGTAGCCGGCGACGCGCGCTTCGACGAGCACCGTGCCGCTGCCGCAAAACGGATCGAGCACGCGGGCGCCGGCGAGATCGAACGCCTGCAGCACGCGCTCGGCCGTGCACCAGTGCATGCGGGCCGGATAGCTGTGGAAGCCGTGCGTCAGACGATCGCGCGGCACGTCGCCGGTCGCCAGCGCGTGCGCCAAGGCCTCGGCCAGACGCGGC
>CAZYWR010000322.1:0-4738 GCA_964651185.1 uncultured Polyangiales bacterium | reverse complement strand
TCTTGGCGCAAGCGCGTGAACGATTGCGCGCGCTCGGCGCGAGTACGGACCCGCGCACTTACGGCAACACGCTCGAAGTTCTCGACGCCGCCACCGAGGAGCTCGAGCATGCGATGGCGGTGGTGGGACACCTGGAAGCGGTCGCGACCACGCCCGCGCTGCGCGCGGCCTACAACGCCGTCCAGCCCAAAGTCAGCGAATTTTACGCCGGCATCCCGCTCGATCCGGCACTCTACCGCGTGCTCGAGGAGTTCTCCCAGACCGCGGAGGCGAAGGGGCTCGATCCGGCGCGCGCGCGCTTCCTCAAGCAGACGCTCGAAGACTTCAAGCGTCATGGCGCCGAGCTCGCGCCGGAGGACAAAGCGAAAGTCGAACGGCTCAGCGTCGAGCTGACGCAGCGGACGACCCGCTACGCGCAGAATCTGCTCGACGCCACCAATGCCTTCGAGGTGGTGATCACGGATCCGGCGCGACTCTCCGGGTTGCCCGAGAGCGCGCGCGAAGCGGCGCGCGAGAGCGCCAACGCGCGCGGCGTCGAGGGCTACCGCTTCACGCTGCAGCAACCGAGCTACGTGGCGGTGCTCACCTACGCAGACGACCGCGCGTTACGCGAGCAGCTCTATCGCGCATTCAATACGCGAGCCACCGAGGGCGAGCACGACAACCGCCCGCTGATCGCGGAAATCTTGCGGCTCCGGCGCGAGAAGGCGCGGCTGCTCGGCTACGCGAACTTCGCCGACCTCAACCTGGAAGACCGCATGGCGAAGAGCGGCGAGCGCGCGAAGGCTTTCGTAGCGGACCTGCGCGCCAAGACCGAGGGCTTCTTCGCGCGCGAGAACGAGGAGCTCGCGGCCTTTCGCCGGGAACTCGAGGGGGCGCGCGCCGATCGCGAGCCGCTCGCGCCCTGGGATGTCTCGTATTACGCAGAGAAGCTGCGCAAAGCGCGTTACGACTTCGATGAGGAGCTGCTGCGACCTTACTTTTCGGTCGACGGGGTGCTCGAGGGGATGTTCACGCTGGTGTCTCGTATCTACGGCGTGCGCGTGGCGCAGAAACGGGGCGTGCCGACCTACCACCGCGACGTGCGGTATTACGTCGTCTCCGACGAGCACGGCGATGAGCTCGGCGCGTTCTACGCCGATCTCTATCCGCGCGAGGACAAGCGCGGCGGCGCCTGGATGGGCGACTTCATCACCGGGCTGCCCGGCGGGCGCCACCTCAAGCATCTCGGCGTGATGTGCGCGAACGCGAATCCGCCCATCGGCGACAAGCCCGCGCTGCTCACGCACCAAGACGTGGAGACGTTGTTCCACGAGTTCGGTCATCTGCTCCACCATCTCTTGGGCAGGGCCGAGGTGCGGAGCCTGGCGGGCACGCGCGTGGCTTGGGATTTTGTCGAGCTGCCTTCGATGATCATGGAGAACTTTTGCTGGGAGCGCTCGGTGCTCGACTTCTTCGCGCGCCACTACCAGACGAAGGAGCCCATCCCCGACGCGCTGCTCGAGAAGCTGCAGCGCACGCGCACCTTCCGCGCCGCGAATCTGCAGATGCGCCAACTCGGCCTGGCCGCCGTCGACCTCGCTTTGCACATCGACTACGAACCGGCGCGCGACGGCGACGTCATCGCTTATGCGCGCGCCATCGCCCAACAGCACACGCCGGTGGAGCTGCCGGCCGACTACGCGATGATCGCAGGGTTCACCCACCTGTTCGCCTCCCCGGTCGGCTACGCAGCCGGGTATTACAGCTACAAATGGGCGGAGGTGCTCGAGGCGGACGCGTTCTCCCGCTTTGCGGACGCAGGCGTGCTGAGCCGCGAAGTAGGCGCCGCCTTTTGCGCGTCGGTGCTGTCACGCGGCAATGAAGCGGATCCGATGGAGCTCTACACCACCTTCATGGGACGGGAGCCGAGCGCGGCCGCGCTGCTCAAGCGCGCAGGCTTGGTCGCCGCCTGAACGCCGCAGGCCCTTTTCGTTCGCACCATTTTTGCTGACGTCGTCCGGCGCGTATTAGCCTGCCGGCCTACGCATGGGGATGCGTGGCCGGCGCGGACGCGTTCGCGGGGCCGCGCCTCCGTGTGGACGTGTCGCTTTTGTTCGCGCGCAGGCGCGCGCTCGTCGTCTTGCTTGCGCACACGGCCGCGCGCTCGGGCCGCTGCGCGCCCAGGAGCAGTGGGCGTTCTTTGCCTTTCTGGTCGCGCGTGCGCGCATCGTCCTGATTCTCGCAGGCGCGAAGAGGCGCCTCGGCAGCGGAGGAGCTCATGAACCAGCTGTCCAGACCCGTGCATCTGCTGGCCCTCGGGGTCACGCTGCTCGGTGCCGACGTAGCGCCGCGCGTCGAGATCGGCGAGATTCGTTTGGTCGAGCGCGGACGAGGCGCCGAGGTGCACACGCGCGGACGGGCCGTGCGCGACGCGCTGGCGTTCGGGCGTATGGTGCGCGCGCCGTACGGCTCGCCGGGCGATGCCGCCTGGCTGTTCAGCGGCAGCGCGGACGCGCACGTCGTGCTCGATGCGGTCGCCTACGACGCGACCGATCCGGAGGTCGCGGTGTATGGTCCGCGCGCGGATGACACGTTCGCGAGCGCGCCGCTCGTCGCCTTGAACGACGATCGTCGCCGCGGCGCGCTCGACGCGCGCGCGGAGCTGAATCTGCCGCGCGACGGGACCTACCTGGTGGTGGTGCGCGAACACGCCGGGCGCCGCGGCGCCTTCACGCTATCACTGCGCTGCGCGAGTGCGCTCGCGTCCCATGAGGACCGCTGCGAGCCTGCGCCCGTCAGCTTGGGACAGCTCTCGCGCGAATGACAGCACGCCGCTGAGCCCGTCGGTCAGAGCGTCTCGAGGTAGGCGACCAGATCAGCGATCTGATCCGGCGTGAGTTGGGACGTCTTCCCGTGTCGGTCGCCTCCGCCGCACGCCGGGTCGAAGCGATCGGTGAGCGTGGCGGCGCAGCCCGTGTGCATGAACGGCGCGCGCAGGCCGAGTCCGCGTAAGGACGGAACCTGGAACGGGCCGCCCGTGCCGACGTCGACGGTCTGATTGTTCGTGAGCGTGGTGCCCGTGTGACAGGTCGCGCAGCCCACCTCGGGTGACGCGAACAACACGCGCCCGCGCTCCGCGGCCGCCTCGTCGCCGGCGGCGAGCTTGATCGCCGGCTGAGCGTCGATCCAGTTCGCCAACGCGGTCGTATACTGGGGCTCCACTTGGAAGCCGCTCATGCGGCGCGTCATCACTTCGTCCACGAGGTTCTGGAAGGTCGGCAGGTCGCCCTCCCAGTGGAGCGGTAAGGTGGCCAAGAATCCGCCGCGCATGTTCTGGGTACGGCGCGGGCCGAAGCCGGCGAAGTTCCAGATGTGGCCGTCGTCGAGCGCTTCGCCGTGGCACGAGGCGCAGGCGAGGCCTGAGCCGACGTCCCCGTGGAAGAGCTCGTGACCCGTGTCACGCACCGAGCGATCGCTCAGCGCGATGATTTGGCTCGGAGCGGTCCCGAGCCACTGGGGCACGGTTCCATCGACCGCCTGCGTCTGCTGACTTTCGTAGACCGCGATGCGCGCCGGCTCGCGGCTCAGCACGTACAGGCGGCCTGAACCATCGAAGACCACGGCCGTGACCTGCGTTTCGAAGTCGAAGCCCTGGTTGGCGCACGCCAGCTGGGGAGGGAGCGGCGACGAGCCGATGGGCGGTTGGGCGAGCCCAGCATCGGCCCCGGCCTTCGCCATGCCCGCGCCCTGCGTGACCGGAGCCTCCTCATCGATCGAGGGGAACCCCGCATCCACGGGAAACGCCGTATCGATCGGCGTCGCGAACGTTCCGAAGCACCCGCAACCGCCGGCGACCGCACCGGTTGTTCCCAGGACTTGGGTCGACAGCACCTGTACGGACGGTTTCTCCGCGCGCAGGTACGCGCCCGGGGTCGCGATCGCGAGCCACTGTCCATCGGCCGACACCGCCAGATCCACGGAGACCGCAGCGCCAGTCAGGGTCGTCGTCTGGCTCGGTGTGCCGTCTTCTCCGTAACGGGTGACCCCGCCCTGCGTGATCGTCTGACAGCCGCCGCCGTAGCCGCCCGCCTCGATGACGACCTCTTCGACTTGGGAGCGTTGATGAAGCATCCACGGGTTGCCGTCGAAGCCCACGACGGTCTTCCACGCCAACGTGGGGCTCATCGTCAGGCTTCCGGGATCAGTGTCAGAGAGAAACCGCTTCGAAGAGTCGGGGACGGAGCGCGCGGCGATCGAGCCGTCGGCCGCGATGTTGAGGAGCTCCGCGCTGCGATAACGCGACACGAAGCGCGCGCCTGCGGGCGTCACGATCACGTCGCGCAGATCGAGCGCCACGAACGTGCGCGAGCGCTCGGCGTGCGTGCTCGCATCGACGGACACGAGCTCACCGCTCGCGCACGCGACCCAGAGCGCGCCCTCGGCGCGGTCATAGGCGAGACCGCGCGGCAGCTGACAGACCGCCGTCTGCGTCAGCGTGCCCGAGGCGAGCTCGATGTGCGCCAGCTGGCCGCTGTTGCGCAGCACGACGTGCGCGTAGCCGGCATTGTCGAGCGTCACGCGGCCGGGTTCGCTCGCGTCCGGCAGCGCGATGGTGCGCGTGCTTCCCGCCGCGACGTCTACCAAGTACACGGCATCGCGATCGGGATCCGCCGCGACCACCAAGCTGCCATCCACGGTGACGGCCAACGTTCCGCCGCTGATCGGCGGCGGCGGCCGGCTCGCGACGATCGTCAGA
>CAZYWR010000321.1:0-4057 GCA_964651185.1 uncultured Polyangiales bacterium | reverse complement strand
CGCGCTCCGCGGACGTGGAGGGTCAGCCTGCACCCTTTGCAGCGCCTGCGCCGCCCCCCTCCGAGAGCGCCCCCGCGGCACACGCGCAGCTCGAAGTCGGCGAAGTCAGCGTCCGCAGCAGCAGCACGCCCGTGAAGATCGAGGTGGATTCGTTCTTCGGTGAACGCGCCGACGATCCGGTGCGGCGCGCGCTCCTGAACGGACGCATCAAGACGGTGGAAAAGGGGCGCGGCGGGCGCAGCTTGGGATTCAAGCTGCTGCTCGACAACGGCGAGAAGGCGTACTTCAAGGCCGACCAGACCTTCTCCGCTGCCAACTGGTTCGGCGAGGTCGCTTCGTATCATCTCGATCGCATGCTCGGCATCGGCCGCGTGCCGGTCGTCGTGAGCCGCACCTTTGCCTGGGATCTGTTGGCGCCCGCTGCGGGCAAAGACGTGCGCAAGGCCGAGATCATCGTGCACGGCAACGAGGTGCAGGGCGCGCTCGTATCGTGGGTGACCGGCGGGCTCCAGCCTCTTCCGCATACACCTGGCTGGGAACGCTGGGTGCGCGTGCAGCATTGGTCGAGCGCGACGGTCACGCCTTTTCAGCGCCCGTCTGTATGGAAGCATCAGCTCGAGAGCGGCGGTCCAACGAAAGAGGAACGCGCCGAGCATCGCAAGCAACGCCCCGAGCCCGACCGCGAAGACCGTGCGGCGGAGTTGAGCGATTTGATCGTGTTCGACTATCTCACGCGCAACCAAGATCGCTGGGGGGGCGAGAACGCCAACGTGCTCATTCGGGGTGCGCGCGGTCCGCTGGTCTTTCTCGACAACGGCGCCTCGTTCGAGCCCGGCGATCCGCGCCCGAGCTTGATGGAGGCGCGCATCCACGCCATTCAGCGTTTCCGCCGCCGTACGATCGCCGCGGTGCGCGCCTTCGACATCGAGCGCTACAAGGCGCGGCTCGCCGGCGAGACCATTCAACCGGTGCTGACCGAGGCACAGCTCGCGGGCCTCGTGCAACGCAGACAAGCTCTGCTCGACTGGGTCGCGCAGAACGAACAGCAGCACGGCGAAGCGATCTGGGCGTGGGAGTAATGGCCCCGCACCCAGGCGCTTCGGCAGGCTGATCGCATCGTGTGATGACGCCGAGCGGCCGCGTTTTCAGCGCGGACCGCAGTCGAGCCACGCACCGAATTGCGCGCGCTGTGCGTCCGTGAGATCGCTCTTCCCGGCCGGCATGTTCTTGTTCAGCACTTCGCTCTTGAGCATCTCCTTCGCGTCTTGGATGCCCGTGAGCGAATCGAGTTTGGGCGAATGGCCCATGGCGCCGTGGCAGCCGATGCAATACTCGCCGACGAAGGCTTTGCCGAAGCTGTCGTAGGTGAGGTCCCCGCAGCTCGTCGCGGCACTCGCGTCCGAATGGGCAGCATCGTGGCCGATCGACGTGCCCGCATTGTGCTCGGCGGCGCCTGCATCGTGCTCGGAAGCGGTGCCCGCGTCGTGCTCGGGGGCGGTGCCCGCGTCGTGCTCGGGGGCGGTGCTCGCGTCATGGCTCGTCGTCGCGCTTGCGTCGCCGGTTTCGTCACGTTCCGCGTCGCTAGCGGATGCCGCCGCGGCATCGGCCGTGTGTTCGAGCGCCTTGGCATCGTGCGCCTGTCCGGCGTCTTCGATCTGGGCGTCTCGCACGCTGTCCGCGCTCTCGTCCGCCTCGGCGTTCTCGCCAGCGTCGCCGCTTTCGATCTCGTTGTCGTCAGTGCCTTGGAGAGAGCCGTCGCTCCCGCAGCCCACCACCATCCAGAACGCAACACTTAGAGCAGGAAACTTACGTCTTACAACCATCCAAAACCTCGTTGCAGGTCCGGGTCAGTACCCGCGCGCAACGCAGCCGGTTCATGCTTTTCCAGCCAAGCTGCGCTTTGCGCGTAAGCCGACTGACAAAGCGAGGCCGCACGAGGTGGGGACGCGTAAGTGAAGGGGCGAGCATGCCCCCACAGCAAGAGACGTAGGACTCCGGGGTCGAAGCAGCAGCTCATCTTTCGAAAGAGCCGCCGAGTCGGAGGTGGACAAGCGCGGCGTGTTCGCGAAGGCAGAACACGCCGGTGGGTTTCGAGGCGGCAGAACCTTCGTAGCCCGCGGCGGTCGCCGATGCGGAGGTCTACGCCGCGCTGTGAGCGGTTCGCTCTTCGCGCCTACGGGATCTTAATTCGCGCGTGCGTCAGAACTGCGCACTCGCCATTCGGCCTATTGGGTGCCGTCAAGAACTGCGCACTCGCCATTCGGCCTATTGGGTGCCGCCGAGCTCCACGTTGTCGAGACTGCCGGTGTCCGCACCGAGGTTGTACTCACCGCGGATCGTCAGCCCGGTGATATCGGCGAGCACAGCTTGAAACTGCTCACTCGTGGGCTCCGCGCCGCTGAGCGAGTCTACATGCCAGCCCTGGGCAGAGAGCGGCGCGCTGTAGTGCGTCCAGTCGGTGCCGGGGTCGGCGCTGAGGTCGTAGACGAGCAACAGCCCGCCACCCTCCAGGACCACGTCGGGCGCTGAGAACGGGCTCGAGATCGCCGTCGTCTTCAGATCGAAGCTCAACGTCTTGCCGAACATGGACGAGTGATCGCCTCGGAACGCGCTCGGCGCGTAGAAGTTCCAGGTCAGACTGGCCTCGGCGTCGACCGCGCTGATGTACCCGCCCGGGTTGCCGCCGGTGGATGCATAGACCGGAGTCGTGTCGCCCGCTTGGGAGTTTTGGCCAATGATCCACCCCTCGTCATTCGCGTCGAAGGTGCTGCGCACGGGGGGCTCGCCGGCGTCAGACTGAGCGTCCTCCGTCGCGCCATCGACCTCCGCGTCCGCTTCGCTGGCCGCATCTTGATCGCTGGCGTCCATGGTTATGATCTCGGCGTCTGAAACGTCGGCGTCTCCGGCGTCTGTATCGTTATCGTTCGGGGCTGCAGAATCTACCAGCTCTACGTCCGCGGTATTCGCGTCCATCTCGGTTCCGCTGTCTGCCGGCGCGGCGTCCATGCTGCCGGCGTCTTCGTTGCCGGCGTCTCCGTTGCTGGCGTCCATGGCGCCGCCATCGACGTGCGCGTCCCCGCTTGCGTCAGCGACTGCTCCGTCGTGAGAGCCTGCGTCGTAGAGGGCGCCGTCCGAACCCGCGTCGGTGACAGGCTCCGTTGGCGAGTTGTCGTCACCGCAGGCGGTCGCAAACGCCAGGCTGGCCCCGAATAGCCAGGCTAACTTACGGGAACTGTGCATGTAAGGTCTCCTCGAGCAAAGTCAGGTGCACGAACATAGCGCCCCCTGATGCTTCCTACCGTAATTCCGTGTCGGTATTCACCCAGGATCGACACGAAGAAGGAGCGGACCTGTCAAATATGGCCGGGCCCCGCCAAGTGTGGAACCACGTCGGGCACGGCGTCGCCCGGATAGGGTGTCAGGAGTGCGCTCGCGGGGACGGCTCGAAACGCGCATCGAGCACGGGCTGATCGAGCGGCAAGTCCCCGGTCGGGGGCTCACGTCATTGGCGACGCAGCTGCGCGCGAGTGCGGTCCGGCACGCCTGGTCGGCGGCGTCGGGGAATGGTGCTGACCGGGGCAAAGGCGTAGCCGGGCGCGGTCGCCGTGGTGTGTCTATCTGCACGGGGGTCGTGACCGCGCGAAAGAACTGACGCCCGACGCGTGAGACGCGCACGTGATCGATCCAGACGCGGTCGGCGCCGTCGAGCGTGAGGGCATCGCCGCCCCAGACGACCTGAGGATTGATGTTGGGGATGGTCAGGTTGCGGACCACGACGTCGCTCATGCTGCCGCGCAAAATCAGGCCCCCTTGCCTTGTAAGGTCGCTCCGGGTCCGATGCCGATCAGCGTTTTGTGGAGCCGACCCAAAGCGGTGTGATGCCGGCTTGGTCGATGCGAGTCGAGAAGGTCGGCTTCGCTGGGTCGTCGCATGGGGCTTAACCGCTTGCTGAGGTATCCGTCTCGGCGCCCGTGCACTCTTTCCGGAACGTCTCGACTCGGGTCAGGCGCGAGGCGCCGAACTCCGGCGACAAGCTGCTGGCGGGAGTCGGGGTCGG
>CAZYWR010000320.1:0-9420 GCA_964651185.1 uncultured Polyangiales bacterium | reverse complement strand
GTCGATGCCGAGCTCGCCTTCGCCCTTGAGCAGCACCATGCGCTCGATCGTGTTCTCCAGCTGGCGCACGTTGCCGGGCCAGTCGTAGGCGACGAGCAGCTCGAGCGCGCGCGCGTCGATGCCGGTCACCTTGCGGCTCCGGCGCTGGTTGGCGCGCGTGAGGAAGTGCCGCACGAGCTCCGGGATATCGCTCTTGCGGTTGCGCAGCGCCGGCAGCTCGATCGGGATGACGTTCAGCCGGTACAGCAAGTCTTCGCGGAATGCGCGCGCCCGCACCATCTCCTCGAGGTCTTTGTTGGTGGCCGCGACCACGCGCACGTCGATCTTACGGCTCTTGGAGTCGCCGAGCGGCGTGACCTCCTTCTCTTGCAGAAGCCGCAAGATCTTCGCCTGCAAGCCGAGCGGCATCTCGCCTATCTCATCGAGAAAGATCGTGCCGCCGTCGGCGGCCGCGAAGCGACCCACGCGGGCGTTCTGCGCGCCCGTAAACGCGCCTCGCGTGTGGCCGAACAGCTCGCTCTCGAGCAAGGTCTCGGGGATGGCGGCGCAGTTCACGGCCATGAAGGCCTGATCGCGCCGCTCGCTGACGTCGTGGATGGCGCGCGCGATGAGCTCCTTGCCGGTGCCGCTCTCGCCCGTGATCAGCACCGAACAGTCCGAGTCGGCGACGCGCTCGATGATATTGAAGACGCGCAAAAGACTCGGGTCAGAGCCGAGCACGTCGGGCGCGTACTGCGCGCGCCAGCTCGAGATCGGCATGGCCGAGAGCATCTTGGCGGGCGGCGCGACGCTCAGCTTGCGCTTCACCTGCACGCGCGCGAGCGCCGCGTCGAGCGCATCCATCGAGAACGGCTTGACCAGGAAGTCGGTCGCGCCATGGCGCACCGCGCTGACGGCGTGGTCGAGCGCGGTGTCGCCGGTCATCACGATCACGGCCGGAGGGTTGCCGAGCTTACGCAAGCTTTGCAGCAGGTCGAAGCCCGATCCGTCGGGCAGGAAGACATCGGTGAGCACCAGACGAAAGCTCTGCTGTACGAGCGCCGCGCGCGCCTCGCGGATGAGCGGCGTACTCGTGACCTCCCAGCCCGAGTCGGTCAGGTGGTCGGTCATGAAATGCCTGAGCAGCGGATCGTCCTCCACGATGAGACAGCGGCCGCCGGGCGACGCAAACGTGCCGGTGCGCGATGTCGCGTCGATGCCAAACTCGCGTTCTGGTGACACTCCGTTCCCCCCTCCGGAAGTCTCGTTCAAGCCAGTCTAAGTGTCTCGCGCCAGCGCGCGCCTCGTTGCGATCTCGTCGTGCGGCGCCCGGCCTCTGGACGCCTGCGCTCAGGTCATTTCCTCGCGCCCGTGGCGGGCCCGCGCGCGTCGAGCGGCTCGGCCGTGTCAGCGCTGCCGGCCATGCGCGGCAAGGTGCCAGTCCCTGTGCTTACGGGCTCGACGTCCGAGCGGGTGCGGCTCTTGCGTCCGAGCTCGCGCTGCGCGTTCAGCGCGCCGAGGGCTTCGAGCGCGCGGTCGCGCTCCCGCTCCAGCTGCACCAGCGCGGCGCGCGCGCGCAGCAGGCTCTCCATGCGCACCAAGAGCTCGAGACCATCGATCGGTTTGACCAGCACGTCGTCCGCGCCCGCCTCCTTGGCGCGAATGCGCGATTCGCGATCGCCGAGCGAGGTGGTGATGATGATCGGCAAGAACAGGTCGTGCAGCTCGTTACGGACATGCGCGCAGACCTCGACGCCATCCAGGTTCGACATCATCAGATCGAGCAGCAACAGGTCCACGCCGCCATTCGCCACGATGCCCAGCGCTTCGCGACCATCCGACACCCCGCGCACCGAATAGCCTTGGGAACGAAGCAGGGTCGCGACGAGCTCGCTGCACGCGGCTTCGTCGTCCACGACCAGGATCGAGCTCGCGCAGGGAGGTTTGCTCGTGTGCTGCGGACAGCTTTCCACGACTCAAGCATCGCTCAGGAGCGAGGTAAGGGAGTAGGCGCTCGACGTGGTCGGTGGCCCTTTTTGTCGTCCCCGCGTCCGTGGCTTGAACGCTCGGCCGCCCGCCGGTACACCTCCCTCGGTGCGGCACCGCTTCGCCAAGTACGAAGGTCTGGGCAACGATTTTCTGATCGTGGAGCAAGCCCGGTTTCCGAGCATGAGCGCGCCACTTGCGCAGCGCCTGTGCGATCGCCACTTCGGCGTGGGTGGCGACGGCGTGTTGCTGGCTGGCCTACGCGAGGGACGCCCGTTCATGCGCGTCTTCAACGCCGACGGCTCGATCCCCGAGATGTGCGGCAACGGGCTGCGCTGCGTCGCGCTGTACCTCGTTCAGGAGCAGCTCGTGCAAGATCTCGCGTTCGTCGTGAGTACGGACGCAGGGCCGCATCACGTAGAAGTCGCGCCTGCGTCGCGGCCTGCGGATCACGCCCGCGTGCAGGTGCAGATGCGCCCCGCCTCGCTCGACGCTGGCGAAGTGCTGCGCGAGGCGTCGGGGCGCTGCATCGATCAGCCTTTCGTGTTCGACGGTGAGCGGCTTCACATCACGACCGTGTCGATGGGCAACCCTCATGCGGTGCTCTTCGATGACGTGCTCGCCCAGGCGGCCCGCCTCGGGCCGCGCATCGAGCGCGACCCGCGCTTCAAGGCGGGCGCGAACGTCGGCTTCGCGCGTATGCGCGACCCGGCGAACCTGGAGCTTACGGTGTGGGAGCGCGGCGTCGGCTTCACGCTCGCCTGCGGCACGGGCGCCTGCGCGGCGGCCGTCGCCGCGGTCGAGACGGGGCGCAGCGCTCGGCACGTCCCGCTCGCTGTGCACCTTCCAGGCGGCGCGCTCACCATTACCGTCGGCGATCCCGGGCAGCCCGTCGCCATGACCGGCCCGGCGCGCTGTGTGTATCGAGGCGAGCTCGACGACCTCGAGCCGTAAGGTTTCCTACGCCACTGCCAGCTTCGGGCCGCGGCGCAAGAGCGCCTCGAGCGCCTCGAGCGGCAAGGGCGCGCCGAACAGAAAGCCCTGCGCCTCCTCGCAGCCGAGGCTGCGCAGGCGCTCGAGCTGGGCGCGGTTCTCCACGCCCTCGGCCACCACGCCCAGATGCAGATCGCGCGCGATCGTGATCACCGTCCGCACGATCTCTTCGGCGCCGAGGTTCTCGTGCAAACGGCCAGTAAACGAGGCGTCGATCTTCAGCGCATCGATCTGGAACTTGTGCAGGTAGCTGAGCGACGAATAGCCGGTCCCAAAGTCGTCCATGTGCACGCGCACGCCGCGCTCGCGCAGCTTCCGGAAGGCCTCCTGGCCGGCTTCGGAGTCGCCCATGAGCGCGCTCTCCTTGACCTCGAGCACCAGCGCTTCGGGCGCCACGTCGGCGCGCGCCAGCGCACGCTCGACGCGCCCGACCAAGTCGTCGCCGCGCAGCTCGCGAGCGGACAGGTTCACGGCTACGCGGAACGGCGCGTGCGGCCGAAACGCCCCCTCGAGTCGGTGCACCGCGCGGCAGGCCTGTTCGAGCACGAAGTCGCCGAGCTCCACGATCGAACCAGACTCTTCGGCCACCGGCACCAGCTCGGCAGGGGAGATCAGGCCGAGCTTCGGGTGCGGCCAGCGCACGAACGCTTCGAAGCCCGTCGCCTCGCCCGAGCCGACGTTGACGATCGGTTGAAAGTAAACGCGCAGCTGGCCGGCCGCGAGCGCCGCGCGCAGCGAGGTCTCGAGCGTGAGCCGCAAGCTGCTGCTGCCGTGGGTGCCGGGCTCGAACAGCACTTGACGTCCCCGGCCCTGGCGCTTGGCGGCGTACATGGCCTGGTCCGCGCGGCGCAAGAGCGAGAGGGCGTCGAAGGCGTCGTCGCGCGCCACCACCACGCCGATGCTCGCGGACGTCACGATGTCGTGCCCGTCGAGGGGGATCGGTGTGGCGAGCGCGCGCTGGATTTGCTCGGCCACACGCTCGGCCTCGTGCTCGCTACGCAGCTCCTCGAGCAGCACGCTGAATTCGTCGCCGCCGAGTCGGGCGACCGTGTCGCCGTCGCGCACGCACGCGCCGATGCGCTCGGCCACGCGCATGAGCAGCCGGTCGCCCGCGACGTGGCCCAGGCTGTCGTTCACGTTCTTGAAGCGATCGAGATCGAGCATCAGCACGGCGAACGAGCTCGCCGGTGCGCGCCGCGCGCGCGCGACCGCGTGCTGCACCCGATCCATGAACAGCGCGCGGTTCGGCAGGCCGGTGAGCGCGTCGTGAAAGGCGTGGTGGCGCAGCCGCTCTTCGTTCGCTTTGTGCGCGGTGATGTCGCTCAAAAAGCCCGCCATACGCTGCGGCCGTCCCTCGGCGTCGTGCGTGGCGAGCCCGCATTCGCGCACCCAGCGCCAGCTGCCGTCGCCGCGGCGGATGCGATGCGCGTGTTCATAGCGGGCGGACTCGCCGCGCAGATGAGCTTCGATCTGCGCGCGCGCGCTGGGCGCGTCTTCCGGGTGCACGCGAGCCAGGAACTCGAGCGGGTTCGGGTCTGGCGCTTCGACGTCGGGGCTCGTATCGCCGGTGATCTCGCGCCAGCGCTCGGAGTGGTAAACGCGGTTCGCCGGGATGTCCCAATCCCAGAGTCCATCTTCGGAGCCGCGCGCAGCCAAGACGTAGCGCTGCTCGCGCTCGCGTTCGCGCGCGAGCGCATGATCGAGCGCGTTGCGCAGCACGCCGACGCCGAGGCCCGCGAGGATTAGCAGGCTCTGGCTCGCGGCCACGCCGAGGCCGCGCGTCGTGGGCGGGATCAGCTCGCCCGGCGCGCCAGCCAGGTGAAGGGCGGCCAAGAACGCCCCTGCCCATGCGCCCGCCCAAGGCCCCCTCGCAAAACCGATCGCGACCGGCAGAGCGAGCGAGCAGGCCGCGAGCAGCACGCGCGCACTGGGCGACACGCTCAGGAAGGCGGCCAGGTACAGCGCGAAGGCGCCCACGCCGACCAGCTCCGCAACTCGCCTGCTCGTCTGGGACATCATGGATGGATCCTACCCGACACACGCGGCAGGTTGCGAACCCCCCGCCCAATGCACTGGCCGGCGCGCAGGTGTGCGTGCACGTTCGCGAACATGGTGGAACTCCCGCGTGGGGCTAGCTGGCTTGAGTGGGCGCCGCAGAAACTGCTATCCTTCGCCCGGAGCGCGATTACTACCCACATCGCAGAAGGAGCCGAGCGACTCCTCGCTCCGCGGCGGGGTCGCGGGCGCCCTGGAAAATCGTTGCTTGAGCCCTCGTGTGCTTCGGCTACCTGTTCGGGAACGGTACGTCAGCCTTGAGTGAACGCGACTACGACAACGAAGAGCAGCAGGGCGGCCGCCCAGGGCTTCCAGTCGACCCGCTGCGTATCTGGAATGCACTGCGCAGCCATTGGCAGCTGATCGTCATGGCAGGGGTAGTCGGTGCGTTCCTGGGCGCCGCGGTCGCCAAGAAGTTCGTAGAGAGCACCTACGAGGCGAGCGGAATCATCACCTGGAACGTGCGCAGCTACGACTACGAGCCCGAGGAGCGCGAGGCCGTGGTCGAATCGATGCTGTTTTCGCGCAACCTCGAAGAGCTCAAGAAGCGCCTCAAGCTGGCGGTGCCCCCGGCCGTGCTGACCCGCATGCTCACCGTCACGCCCAGCCAGAAGTCGAACAACATCGTCGTCGAGGCGCAGTGGGGCAGCGCCGAGGGCGCCGCCGAGCTCGTCAACGGGCTGACCGACGTGTTCCTCGAGTGGCGCCACAAGATCATCACGGAGCGCCTGCGCAGTGTCGCTGATCGCTATCGCGAGGCAGTGCAAGAGGCCGAGAAGCGTCAGCAGGCGGCGGCCGAGGCGTACGACGACTTCCGACGCGAGAGCGGGATCACCGACATCTCGCAAGAGCGGCAGCTGGCCATCACGCAGGCGGCGCAGATCTCGGCACAGGCCGACGCGGCGCGCGTGCAGGCCGAGGCAGCCAAGGCGCAGCTCGACACGCTGAAGGGCAGCGCCACCGCCGCGCCGGTCGATCCTGGCAACGCGACCCTTTCCGAGGCGGATCGCCGACAGGCCGAGCAGGACGCCAAGCGCCTGCCGGAGGCGCGTCGCGAGTTCGAGCAGGCGAAGCTGCAGTTCTCGGCGGATCATCCGCAAGTCCGGCGCCTGGAGGCCGAGCTCACGGCGCTCGAAGCGCGCGTGAAGTCCCGCGCCAACGATCCGCGCCGCAAGCTCGCGGCCGTACAACAAACCGCGGCCGCCGCCGCGCAGCGCCAGAGGGCCGCGGAAGAGTTCCAGGCACAGCTGCGCGAGCGGTTGAACAAGCTGTCGGCGGTCGAGGGCAGGGCGGCTGTGCTGCTCGGCGAGATGCGCGTGGCCGAGCAGGCGCTCGACGCCGCCAAGGCCCTGCTCGCGCAGTCGGAGCTCGAGGCGCAGAATCCCCCGAGCGAGTTCAAGGTGCTGGAGCGGGCCTCGCCCCCGACCCAGCCGCTCGCCTCGCCGCGCAAGAACATCGCGCTCGGCTTCCCGATCGGCTTTTTGCTGGCTGCCACCGTCGGCGTGATCCTGTGGTCGGTGCGCAAGCTCGACGTGCGCACGCCGAAAGAGGCGGCGTTCTGGAGCAACGTGCCGGTCGTCGGCGCGAGCACCTGGCCGCGCGATCCCGACATGCTGTCGAGCTTGATGCACGATCTCGACGACTACGCCCCGCACTGCGAGGGCGTGACGTTGATCGTGGGCGCCTCGCTCGACGAGGCGCACTTGGCGCGGCGCGTGGCCGAGTGGGACGGCCATCGCATGGTCAAATCGATCGACGACCCGCAGCGGCTCCTGCCGGGCGGGCGCGCAGGCAGCAATTATCCGCTCGCGCGTCCCGGGGAAGGGCGCGAGCCTGCGCCCGCGGCCGCGCCGGGCAACATGCAGATTCTGACCTTGACCGGCCCCGTGCCCGCCCAAGCGCTACGGCGCGCGGCGCGCCTGGCCGACCGCGTGCTCGTGGTCGTCGGCAGCGGCAAGCACAGCATCTTTCAGCTAATGAAGATCAAAGGTCGGCTCGGGCGCGACAGCGGGATCGGCGTGCTCTTGGTCGGGCTCGACAAAGAGTTCGCGATGGTGCGCGACCGCGTGGGCGAGATCGAGCGCTTCTGGCACGCCACGCGCGCCGCGGGCGCCGAGCGCGCTTAGCGCGGGGCGTGATGGCGCTTGTGTCTCCTCCTCGACTGGCGGAACGGGCTGCTAAGCCCGGCAGGCCAGCGGTTTCGGAAGAGGTTCAGTGCTCGGCGAACCAGCGGGCGGTCTGAGCGAACCCCTCTTCGAGCGGCGTCACCTTACCGAGTACGCTCAGGCACAGGGACGGGTCGAGCACGGAGCGCTCCAGATCGCCGGCGCGGCGCGGCCCATTGCGCACCTCCACGCTGTGTCCGAGCTCGCTCTGCAGCTGGTCGGCCAGACGGCGCGTGGACGTCGCCTCGCCCGTGCAGACATTCATGATGGGCTGGTCGATCAGGCCGTCCACAGCCGCCAAGTTGGCGCGCACCACGTCGGCGACGAACACGTAGTCGCGGATGCAGCCGCCGTCGCCGAGCGCGCGCATCGCGTTCACCTGGATCGGCTCTCTGTTCTTGATGCGTTGCGCGAAAATCGCCACGACGCCTGCTTCGCCGTGGGGATCCTGGCGCGGTCCGTACACGTTGGCGTAGCGCAGCACCGTGCTCTTGAGGCCGCGCTCCTTGGCGAAGTAGCCCGTCAGATAGGTCTCGAACGCGAGCTTGGAGCAGGCATAAGGGCTGAGCGGGGTGGTGCGGTCGCCCTCTTTGGCGCGCGCGCCCTCCGGCACCTCGCCGTAAATGGCACCGCCCGTGCTCGCGAAGATCAGGCGCTCGACCCCGTGCTCGACCGCGGCATCGCCGAGCTGAAGGCTGCCGGTCACGTTGATGTCGGCGTCCCGCACCGGCTCACGCGTGCTGACGGAGACGCTGGTCTGCGCCGCCTGGTGGCTTATCACCTGCGGCCGGAATTCGCCGATCAACTCGTGCAGGCGCTTGCCGTCGCGAATGTCGAGCTCCACGAAGCGTGCACCGCTCGGCACGTTGGCGCGCTTGCCGGTGCTCAGGTCGTCGATGACCAACACCTCATGGCCACGCGCGAGCGCCGCGTCCGCAATGTGACTGCCGATGAAGCCGGCTCCGCCGGTCACGAGGATGCGCATGCGCGGCACCTTAGCACGCACGCGCTGCTCACGAGCTCGCGCTCTCCGTCCGCTCGTCCGCCCTAGCGGCCGTCTCTGCAGGTCACTCTTGCGCGTCGGCGTCGAACGGCACGACTTCGCAGCTCTCGGCGCGCGCCGCCGCGCGTAGCGCCGGGCCCAGCTCTGCGTCGGTGGCCACGACGGCCAGCACCAGGTCATCCGGCGACAAGCGGCGTCGCAGCGCGGCGTTCACCTCGTCTCGGGTCACCGCCTCCACGTTGGCCGTGAACGCGCTGTAATAGTCGCGCGGGAGGTCGTAGAGCGCGATTTCGACCGCCTGCTCGAGCCGCTTGTCGGCGGTGTCCACCGAGAAAGCGTGGCTCTTGATCAGATAGCTCTTGGCGAAGCCGAGCTCACTCTCGTCGATGCCGCGCTCCACCCAGTCGCGCATCAGCGCGAGCTGCAGCTCGATGCAGGCCGCGGCGTCGGCGGCGGCCGGAAACGTCCACATGCTCCACGCCTCGCGCACCCGATCCAGGCCGAGCCGGCTCGAGGCCCCGTACGACCAGCCCCGTTCGGAGCGCACGGCGCGCATCAAGCGCGCCGTGAAGGCGCCGCCGAACACGGCGTTGCCCACCAGCAGCGCGACGTGATCGTCGTCGTGCGGGTGGCTCCCCAGGCGGCCGATCTGGATCTGCGTTTGCGTGCGCTCGGGCTTATCGACGATGCGCAGGCGGCGGCCTGGCGGCATCACGGGCTCGGGCACGCGCGGAGCGGCGCCGTGCCTCGTGTGCTCGGGCGCGCGCGCCAGGTGCTGCGCCACCAGCGCCTCCGCTTCGCGCTCCGTGATCGCGCCCGCGAACCCGAACAGCCGGGGGCGCGCGACGAGCTCGCGGCGATAGCGCTCGACCACCTGCTCGAGCTCGACGCGCGCCAAGCTCGCGCGCGTGCCGAGGACGGGCCGGCCGTAGGGGTGGCCTCGGAAGAGCGCCCGCCGAAGGTGCATGCTGGCCAAGGCCTGATCGTTATCCATCAGTTCGAGCAGCGTGGCTTCGCTCTCGCGCTTGAGTTGCGCGAGCTCCGCCTCGGGGAAGCTCGGGTGGGCCAAGAGCTCTCCTACCGACGCCAGCAAACGCGGGAGACTGCGCTTGATGCACGAGCCAGACACGCGCACGAAGCTCGGCGTCGTGTCGATCGCGAGCTCCGCGCCGAGCCCGTCGATCGCCTCTTCGATCGCGCGTGCGTCCGAGCTCTGGGTGCCGCGCCGGAGCATGCGCG
>CAZYWR010000319.1:0-3181 GCA_964651185.1 uncultured Polyangiales bacterium | reverse complement strand
TCGCCGGAGATCATCAGCTTGCCGGGAGCGCTGGCGGCCGCGAGCTTCATGCGCGCACCTCGAGCCCGGGCCCGGGCCGCGCGGTGAGCGTGCGCAGCACGAGCGGCGTGCCGGCGAGCGCCGCGGCCACGCGCTCAGCGTCGCGCGCATGGCAGAGCGCCTTCACGTGCGGTCCGGCGTCCATCGTCGCGTACACCTCGACGCCCTCTTTGCGCAAGCGCTTGACGGTCGCGAGCGCGCCCAACGTCGCCGGCTGCCAATACAAAAGACCGGGGCGCGAGGCCATCATGCACGCGTGCATCGCGAGCGTGCTCTGCTCCATCGCCTCGCCGAGCTTCGTCAGGTCGCGCGCGAGCACGCCGGCCCGCACTTGTTCGAGCAGCGCATCGGAGCACTCGACCCAGGCGCGGTAATACGGAGACGTGCGCTCGCTCAAGGTCATGCCTTCGGTCGAGCCGGTCTCCTTCGCGCCTTCGTTGGCGACCGCCACCACGATGCGCACATCCCAGTGGCTCTCGGGGGCCACCGGATGCGCCGCGAGCGCCGCATCCCCGGGCACGCCCTTCGGCAGCTCGACGAAGCCACCGTAGACGCTGCGCGCCGCCGACGCGCTCGCCTGCCGCGCCAGCGCGCTCCACCGTGCGTCGTCGCGCGCGAGCCCCGCTGCGCTGCAGGCCGCCGCGACCAGCGCGGCAAACCCCGACGCGCTCGAAGCCAGGCCCGAAGCCGTCGGGAAGTTGTTCGCGCTCTCGATGCGAGCCTTGTGCGTGCTGCCGGCGAGCGCGCGCACGCGATCGAGCACCTTGCTCGCGCGCGCGAGCGCTCCAGGCTTCGCCGGTTCGCCGTTGAGCACGAGCTCATCGATCGCGAGCCCTGCATCGAACGTGACCGTGGTCTCGGTGCGCATCGGCTCGAGCGTGATCGATAGGCTCGGCACCGCCGGCAAGTTCAACGCCACGTCGCTCTTGCCCCAATACTTGGCCAGCGCGATGTTCGCCCTGGCGATCGCCGTCGCGCGCCGCGTCATGCTCCGCTCTCCACCTCGTACACGGCCTTGTCGAGCCGGCGGAGCGCCTCGGCGACCGTGTGCTTTTCCTGCTCGCCCTCGACCAGCGCGATCATGCAGCCACCGCCTCCGGCACCCGTCAGCTTGGCGCCGAGGGCACCCGCCTCGAGGGCTGCCGCGATCATTTCCTCGAGCGGGGTGGTGGACAGCATTAATCCGGCCAACAGTCGCTGGTTCATGGTCATCAGTTGTCCCAGGGCCTTGAGGTCACCTTGCTCGATGGCGAGCTTGCCGTTCGTCACGAGCGCTGCGATGGCATCGAACTGCTGGCCGATGCGCTCGGGTTCCTTTTCGTGCTGGTGCGCGACCCAGCCCACCATCGCCTTGGTGCTCGAGGAGGTCCCGCTATGGGCCACCACCAGGTGGATCGGCCTGCGCGGGACGATGCGCGTAAGCGGCCCGCCCTTTTTAAAGAGAGCCATGCCACCGTGGGT
Organism: uncultured Polyangiales bacterium; assembly: GCA_964651185.1. Lineage (GTDB taxonomy): Bacteria > Myxococcota_A > Polyangia > Polyangiales > DASUME01 > DASUME01. Next base: position 1,681 of record CAZYWR010000319.1, on the reverse strand, counting down.
GGCCATGGCGTTGTCGACGCCCGAGGGATTGCCGTGGAAGACGCGCTCCCAAACCAAGGATCGCTCGAAGATTTCCGCATCGGGGCGCGTGGTCCCGCGCGCCTCGTCCAGCGCGCGCAGCACGGCCACGCCGAGCGCGGCCGACGAGCCCATGCCGGCGCCGCTCGGCAGACGCATGGTCGCAGAGAGCGCGAGCTCGAGCTCGTCGTCGTAGAAGCCGCGCGCCACGCGCAGCGCCCGCTGCAGCTCCTCACGCCCTGGATTCGCCGCCGGCCCCGCGTCGACCTCCACGTCCCAAGGGGCGATCCGCAGCGTCGTTTCCGCGGCTTTGCTGGGCACGGCCGTCACCTCGGCCCCGCCTTCGATGGCGAGCGCCAGAGCCGGCCGGCCGTACACCACGCTGTGCTCGCCGAGCAGAATGACTTTGCCGTGTCCGAAGGCCATAGCGCGAGATCCCTCGTTAGTGGTCGCGATAGGCGAACATTCGCGCCAGTTGTTCGAGGCGTCGCCTTCCGGCGTCCGCGAGCGCCGCGTATTGTAAGGCTGCTGGCGCTCCGCCGTCGAGACGCTCGATGCGCGTCTCGACGGCCGCACGCGCGCCCGAGCGCTCAAGCAGCTCCATCGCCGCAGCCACGGCGGCGTCGCTCGCTCGTGCGCGCCCCAACACGTTTCGGAGTGGCTCGAGCTCGCGCTCGGACAAGCGCGCCTCGGCCTCCTCGATCAGGGCCGTGCGCTTGCCGGCGCGCAGATCGTTGCCGGCAGGTTTTCCGGTTTTTTCGGGCGCGCCGAAGGTGCCGAGCAGATCGTCGCGCACCTGGAACGCGAGCCCGGCCGGCTCGGCGTAGCGCTCGAGCGCCGCGCGCTGGCGCGCGTTCGCCCCCGCCAGCACCGCGCCCAGGAGGAGCGGCCCCTTCACGGTGTAGCTGCCCGTCTTCAAGCGCTGAATCAACGCCACATCGCGATACGCGAGCAGGTCCAGGCCCTGCCCGTAGACCACGTCGCGCTGCATCGTCCAAAATACTTCGAGCGCGGCGCCGCATGCCGGCGAGGCCGCTGCGCTCTTCGAGAGCAGCTCGATGGCGAAAGCGTTGCCGAGGTCACCGGCCACGATCGCCAAGCTCGCACCGAGATGAGGATTTTGCAGCCGATCTGCAAAGAGCCGGTGCAGCGTAGTACCGCCGCGACGAGCCTCGTCCTGGTCCATCCAGTCGTCGTGAATCAATAGATAGCTCTGCAAGAGCTCGAGCCCCGCGCAGGCATCGAGCAGCCGGTCGAGCTCGCCGGCGGGGTCGATGGCCAAGTGGCCGGCGATCAAGAGCGCCGGCCGCGTGCGTTTGCCCCCGCGCATCGTGAACTCGTGGAGGGCTTCGACGAGCTCTGCCGAAGGGCCGCTCAGACTTCGTGCATGGTCGCGTTTTTGCTCGAAGAAGCGCGTCAGATGCGCGTCGACGCGGGCCTTCACGTCGGCCAGGAATGCTGCGAGGGGCGCGGGGTCGACGGGCACGAAAAGCTCCGATTGGTCAAAGCGCACAGGGCGCATGCGAGCAAAACTTACGAAGCGCGCGGTCTGCGTGCTCACGAATACGAGTGGGCGCGGAGCATGCTCGGTGAGCCAGGACAGCGTCAACCCGTGCGGTTCTTTACGACTTCTCTGCTATAGCGGCGAGGGGCGCGCTGCGAC
>CAZYWR010000318.1:0-2410 GCA_964651185.1 uncultured Polyangiales bacterium | reverse complement strand
CCCTCCGTGTTCGAGGCTACGAACTCGTGCGTGCCGGGCGTCACGTAATGAATTCCAGCCGTCGTCGGTTCACCGTCCACGCGCAACGCGCAAGGCACGGGCGTGCACGCCAAGTCCACGCGCGCGAGCTCGGGCGCGACCTTGTCGAGCTCCGTCTGCGCATCGTGCCGGGTGCGTTCGTCCAGTCCAGCGAGCGCCAGGAGGCGCCCCGCCGACTCGGCGATGAGCCGCGGCTGGCTCGCGCGCTTGCTGGCGGCGAGCGCGTTCTTGAGCGCCTCCTTGTTCGGCAGGAGCTCCGCCGCCCCCAAGAACGAGCCCGCCGCCGACTCGTATTGGGCTGCGGAGAATTCTGCGACACCACGGTCGAAGAGTGTGGCGGCTTTGTGCTGCAATTCCTCCTGCGACTGCGCAAAAGCGCGATCAGCGAGGCAGAAAAGCCCGAGCAGCAGAACGACTTTTGTAAGCTCCCGCGGAATGCTGCTGAACATATCGGAAGCGCGCACGATAGGCGATGTAGACGCGCGCTTCAGCCGGCGCGGGGCTCCCGAGTCAAACATGGCGCGCAGTTTTGGGTTTGAGGCGGAGCGCTCGACCGTGCCATCGTCGATGGAAGCGTCGGCGGACCGCGACGGCGAAGCGGGCGCCCGCCAGCGCCCGTGGATACGCCGCGAATCTCCACGTTCAGACCGAAGTCCTGCAGCATGTCCTCGATCCTCCTCACCACGAAACGCCGCGCGCGCGGCGCGCTGACGACGCGATTGCTCGCGCTGCTCGCGGGCGCGCAGCTCGCTGCGTGCGAATGGTTGATGGGCGGCATCCCGCCCAAAGAGGAGCTCGACGGCAGCCTTGGGCCCGCGGATGATGGCTCCGCGGGCGCACACGAAGCGACCGCGGATGGCGGCCACCCCGCCGGAGCGAGCGGCGACGGCGGCACATACGCCGCGCGCGACGCGGGCGCGGGCGCGGACGGCGGCAGGGAGCCCACGGCGGCCGACAGCGGCGCGACCGTTTCGGTCCCCGGCGCGTCCGACGACGCTGCGACCGCGCCGCCGAACAGCGACGCCGGCCCGGCCGATGCCGGGAGCGACGAGGACGCAGGCACATCCACCGCGAACGACGCGGGCGCGGAGCCGCCCTGCACGTCCCCCATGCCTTGGTACCCGGACCAAGACGAAGACGGATACGGCCGCCAAGCGACGCCCACGCTGAGCTGTTCCAAACCGGGCGCCAAGTGGGCGGGGCAGCCCGGCGACTGCAACGACGGCAATGCCGCCGTCCACCCCGGCCAGACTGCTTACTTCGGGATGTCCTACCACACCTCCGACGGCGCCGATTCGTACGACTACGACTGTTCGGGAAAAGAAGAAGGAAGCGACGGGCAAAAGGCAGTCGCACAGGACGCCTGCGCCATGCTCTTGAACTTGGCCGGTTGTGCGGACGGAAGCGGCTATCTACCGACCACGCGCAGCGGCGCCGACGTCAACGCGTGGTGCGGGAGCACGACGGAACAAGACTGCACGGCGGGACTGCTCGGCGCGCTCGTATGCGTGGCGGACCCGAAGACGGTCTCCGATCCTTACGGCTGCAGATAGGGCGCAAATCGCGGGTCACAGCGCGAGCACGAGGTTCAAGAGCAGCGCGAATTGACGCAGCGAGACGCGGTCGCTGGTGCTGAGCGGGCCATCCACCTTGAACTTGTGGAACAACCACAGGGGCTCCACGTTCAGCCCGAAATGAGGCAGCGGAAAGACGCTCACGCCGCCGCCCACGCCGATGTTCCAACCCACGTGCTCGTCGAGGTTGGCGAGGTTTTGCAGGTCGTTCGAGAGCTTGGGGATGGTCATGCCGAAGGGCACGGTGCCGTAGACTTCGAAGGGCAGGTGTCTGGGCGCGAAGCGCAGGCGCGGCTTGAGATCGATGTCGACGAGCTTCGAGCGATCGAAGTTCGCGTCGTCGTAGGTCTTGGTGTTGACCCCGCCGACGCGCAGCTCCCCGCCGAGCGCGAAGAAGCGCATCAGCACGTAGTCCACGCCGAACTGTCCGCCGACCGTCGTGATCAGGTCATCGTTGCCAGTAGCGCCGACCCCGAACGGACCCTTCAGGTCGTTGTCCCACGTGCCTCGGAAGCCGAGCCATAGCCCGCCGTAGATGCGCAGCGGATAGCGGTTGGCGTAGTCCTGCGCCGACGCGCTCGTGCTCAGACCGAGCAAGATCGCCAGCGCTCCCAAGAACAAGCGTGCATGTCTAGGAATCATGCGCGTCACCCTACGTGGGATACCGCACACGTCAATGAGCGCGCGTTGAGGGCAGATTCCCGAGGCGTCCCTCCGTTCTCTTGAACGTCGTCGGCGCCGGCGACGGTTGTTTCGTCGCGGTCGCCGACAACGCTCGCGTCTACGACGAACAGCGC
>CAZYWR010000317.1:0-7134 GCA_964651185.1 uncultured Polyangiales bacterium | reverse complement strand
AGCCAGCTGTTCGAGCTGGCAGACAAGGCGCTCTACAGCGCCAAGCAGAGCGGCCGTGATCGCGTGTGCGGCGTCGCGCGCAAGCAGGCGGCGGTCGGATGACGGCGGCACCCACGCGCTCGCTGCTCGTCGTCTGCGCGTTGAGCGCGGGCTGCATGCTGTCGAACCTCTCGCCCCAGGCGCGCTTCGCCGAAGCCAGCCATCGTCTGAACGACGCCGAGCGCTGGGGGCAGCTCCAGATCGCGACCCAAGACGTATCGCCGAGCTACAAGGCGCGCTTTCTCTCTCGGCGCAAGGGGTGGGGCGAGCACGTGCAGATCGCGGAGATCGAGCCGCTCTCTCAGCAGCTGACGCCGGACAAAGAGGGCGCCGTCTCCGAAGTCAGCCTGAGCTGGACCGACGAGGCGGGCGTGACCCTGCGCAAGTCGGTGATCACGCAAAAGTGGACCAACAACCGCGGCACCTTTCTGCTGGTCGAGGAGACCGTCCAAAAGGGCGACCCCGGCGTGTTCACCGAGTAGAGCGCTCCACGGCAAACCACCCTTCAAGGACACAGTGGACCAGCTCCTCACTGACGAGAGGGTCCTTGGCCACGAGTTCGTCTATGGCGAGCTCTTGGTCAGCGATCGCGGCGGGCGCGCCGGTCCGCTCAGCACGTACGCACTCCTCACGCACGCCAAGACGATCCCGCACGTGGACGTCGTTCGTTTTGTGCGTGCACGCAGCCTATTTGGCCGGGTCATCGGCTGGGTCGACGCTCACCTCCTGGCCTCCGCCATCGCCGCCGACGCTCTGCTCTACAGCAGCGACCGCGCGCTGAGGGGGCTCGCCGACGAGCTCCACGTTGCCTTCGACTCGGAGCTGTAAAGAGCAGACGCACCCGTCATGGGCCAGCGTGGCCCGGGTTCTCTCCGTTGATGATCTTCGTCACCCAGTCGATCAGGTTCACGCCGCCGGCGCTCGCCGTGTACAGACCGTCCGTCGCCAGCCAGGTGTGCTGGGTGCTGTCAGGAATGTAGGTGTTCATGCTGGGGTACGGACGGACCTTTTCTCGATAGGCCAACAGATCCGCCTGAAAGACGTCGGGCGGTACCGAGTTGAGCAGCGGGATACCGGTGCAGTTATTGAGGCCCGCGCCGTAGAAGCCGGCGATCACGCTGTCGCGCGCGGACTCGATCAGACCGAGCGGTCGGTCATCGAAGGTCTTGGCCATGCCCAGAGCCGCAGCCTGCGAGAAGTCGTCCGGGTTCGTGCAACTCGCGCCGCAGTCGGCGAGGATCGATTGATCGTAACCCCAGGTCACGCGCCATTTGTGCTGCAGACACTCGGGGATGACGGCCGCCGACATGGGGGGCCCCGAGTCGTCGATCATGCGCACTTTCACGTTGGGGAACGCGCGCTGCACGAGTATGAACGTCACGGCCGCGCCGAAGCCGCCGGCGCTCACGCCCGTGACCAGCACGTCGGTGGCATCCGGGAAGGTCGGCACGATGCGCTGCAGAAACGCCTGCATGTTCAGATAGCCCACGAACTGCTGCGTGCCGGCCACGCCGTCCACGGTGCCGTCCGCCTTGGTGCCGCCGTGGGTGTCGCCGGTACAGTAAGGCACGTCCACGAAGTTCCAATCCTTCACCGGGTTTGCCGCTTGCATGCGGTTGAACATGCCAGCCGTCTTTTCGGCCTGCTGCATGGCGGTGTTCGTCGGGTTGTTGCCGCACGTCACGCTATCGAAGCAGGCGCCGCCGCCTTCGAGGAAGATCATCACCTTCTTGGAGCTCGCGTTGAGGCTCACCGAGACGCCGGCGGGCGAGCCGTCCCGGCAATGCGTGTCGGGGAACTCGACGTAGGTCCAGGTCCGATCCGGCGCTTGCAGCGGCGCGCCGTGCGTCTCGAGCACCGGATAGCCGTGCGTCGGGGTGGCGGGCACGCCCTGCGCCGGCATCTCCATAGACGCGTCGTTGGTGGCCGTGCTCGGGTTGGCGATCCCCGTGTTCATCTCGCTTTTGCCGTCGTCTCCGCAGCCCGACGCGCTGCCTAGAGCGGTCGAAGCCAAGAACATTCCAACGGCGCTTAATGCTGAGAACCACGACCGACGACTCGCGATGTGCATGGACAGGCCTCGGGCTGAGAGGACGCGGCGCGTCACGCCAGCGCGCGTACCGCGCGGAACGCGGCGGTCCTTGATGGCGCGAGCGAGCCGAGCCGGTCAACGGTGCCGGATTGTCCTCCGGGCGCTCTTTCGTCTTCCGGGCGCTCTCGAGGCCACGGCGATCTGCGCCTTACTGGAGCGTGACCGCCGGCGTCTTGGGGACTTCGTAGAGAAGATAGCGACAGCCGTCGTGTCGTGTCTCCGGCGCGCTCGCCAGGTGCGCCTCGAAGAACGACACCGCGCTGCGCACGGCGATGTCTTCTTGCTCGTCGGGATCGATCGCGGGATGCGTGTACTCGTCGCCCTGGCAGGGCCGCAGCTCCGTGTCGTCCGGCATGATGAAGTCGTCCGGACCGCCGAGCGCGTCCAGGAAGCCGGGTCCGGTCATGCTCAGGGTCGACCCCACCGCGCCGCAGCCCACGCCGTCTGGATTGCCCGGGTCCGCGTTGGGGGCGCCGATCAACGCGTTCAAGACCGGCAGCAACGTGGGATCGAACTGGGCTCCGAAGGCTGCGTGCGTCCCTTTTGCCACGGTGATGAGGCGCGCATTGGGCGCCGCGCGCATGAACGCGCGCAGCCCGTTGCGCTCGTAATTGACGAACGCGTCCATGTCGCCGTGCACGAACAAGAGCGGTACCGGGCGCGTATGATAGAAGCCTTCCGCAAAGAACGAGCTCAGCGCGGCGATGGGCATGGCCACTTTGATGCGTTCGTCGTGGAAGCGAGGATGAAAGCTAACCAGTAAGGTCGTGAGTCCGCCCAAGGATACGCCGACCGCGCCGATCCGGGTCTCGTCTACCGCGTTCGCCAAGAGATGGCTCGGATCCCGCGAAAACGACAGCAGCTGGTCGATCAGGAAGGACACGTCGCCGGGCTGGTTCGCGGCATCGGTGACGTCAGGATTCGCGTCGTTGGCGAGCAGGTTGGTGAGCGGAAAGTCCGGCGCGACGATGATGTAACCGTACGAAGCCGCGCGATTCGCCACGGGCCCCGCCTCGCCGCGACCCGACGAGTAGCCGTGGCTGTACATGAGCATCGGGAACGGCCCGCCCGCGGCCAAGGGCCGCTGTCCGCTCGACGACGCGGCGTCGGACGCCGGGTAGTAAATGGTCGTCACCAGCGTGCGCGAGGGCGCAGCGGCGTGCGTATCCGTGGCGGTGATCGGGCGCGATGTGTCCTCGAACGTGACGTCCAGCGTGCCCACCGCGTACGGGCCCGGCTTGCCGTAATCGGTGCGCTGCGGCACGTCGGCATCGGCTTGGCAGCGCAGATCCGGCGGTGCCTCGGGCGGCTCGCTCGCATCGCTGACGAGCCCCGCGTCGAGCGCATCACCGAGGTCTGCCACGCGCCCGTCGTCGCCCGCAGCGTCCGCGGCGGGCGGACGCGAAAGCGAACTGTCGATGCTGGTGCGTTGCGCGTCGCCGGCGTCGACACGCGCTACAGAGGCGTCCAGGCCGGCCCCATCGCCGTCTCCCGTTTCGGGATCGGGGTCGGCTGAGTCGGTCGGGCTGGATCGATCGGCCTGCTCACCATCCGATGAACAACCGCTGAAGAGCAGTGCGGACCATGCCCAGAGCATGAGCCGCGGAAGATGGGACCTGCGGCGCATTCTAAGAAGACTCCTTGCCGAAAAAAGTGGACCGTAGCGGTACGCTTCGCCCGCCTCAATGGCAGAAACCGGCCAAGTTGTTGCAGCCAGAGGCGGCTTGTCGCGAAAAGCCGAGCGCGCTGCTCGGGGAGCAGACGAGGCGAGGCTTGCGCTGGCCCAGCGCGTCGCATCCTCGGGGATCAAAGCCATTGCGCCTCCCCTGCAAATTTGCCTAGCATGGCCAACGGTGCGCCACGGGCTCGCCGCTCATGGCGATGGGAAGGGCCGCGCCGAGCTCCTATCCGGTGCGCGGAGAACAGCCTGCGCGAACGTCTCTAGCCCGGTAGCGCTCGGGCGGCTGCGCTCGCGCGGCGCGCGCCGAAGCCCTGAAACAGGCTGAGCAGCGGCGAAGTGGCGAGCGTGGTCGCGATCGCCATCAACACCATCATCGCGAACAAGGTGGGCGAGATCACGCCGAGGTCGAGCCCGAGGTTGAGCACGACCAACTCCATCAGGCCGCGCGTGTTCATCAGCGCGCCGAGGCTGGCGGCATCGCGAGCGGTCAGACCAGACAGGCGCGCCGCCAGGAAGCTGCCGCCGAGCTTACCGAAGCTGGCGACCGCGATGATGACCAGGCACATCAGCCAGGCCTCGGCGCCTTGCACGAGGCCTATCTGCGTGCGCATGCCGGTGAACGCGAAGTAGGCCGGCAAGAGCACCACGAGCACGAGATCCTCGAGCTTGCTGGTCAAGCTGGCGGCGAGGCGCGTCTGGTGCGGGATCACCGCGCCCAGCAAGAACGCGCCGAAAATCGCGTGAATGCCGATCGCCTCCGCGACGAGCGCCGAAAGCAAGAGCCCGATGAACACGCTCGCGATGGCCTGCCGCGAAGGTTCTCCGCCGCGCGCCTCGAGCCGCCACACCGCGCGCGCGATCAGCGGCCGCACCAGGCCGAACATGAGCGCGATGTACCCGAGCGTCAGCGCGATGGTGATGAGGGCGCCGCCCGTGCGCGCCTCCGCCATGCTCGCGACGACCGCCAACAGACACCAGGCCGTCGCGTCGTCGACCGCGGCGCAGCTGATCGCGATCACGCCAAGCTGCGTCTTCTGCAGCCCGCGGTCGAGCAAGATGCGCGCGAGCACGGGAAAGGCCGTGATCGAGAGGGCGACGCCCATGAACAGCGCGAACAGATCGAAGGGCACCGCACGATTCGAGAGGCTCGGGTACAGCCAGAGCGCGGTGAGCGCGCCGAGCACGAAGGGCGCGAGGATGCTCGCGTGCGAGATCGCGAGCGCCGCGTGAGGCTTGTGCCGGAGCAGGCTCGTGTCGAGCTCGAGCCCGACCAGGAACATGAACAGGATCACTCCCACCTGCGCGATGACGCCGAGGTGCGGAGCGACGGTAGGGGGCAGGATGTAGAGCGCCACCTGTGGCGCCAGCGCGCCGAGCAGCGAAGGGCCCAGCGCGATGCCCGCGAGCACTTCGCCGATCACGGGCGGCTGATGTAGCCAACGAAACAGCGCGCCGAGCGCGCGCGATGCGAGCGCAATTACTATCAACGCCAACAACACGTGAAAGAGCAGCTGGCCGTTGGCCGAAACGGGGCCCTTGGCGCCCGCTTCGAGCGGCGACAACGGGGCGCGCAGCGACGCGCCGAGGTGGTGGACCCTCCACAACGCGAGCAGGCTCAGCGCGATCATGACGCAATACACGAGCATCGTGCGCCCGCCCGCGGCGTGGAGCTGGGGCTTGGTCGAGGTCTCGGTCATCGGCTCGGCAGCGTGTCCTTTGCTCCTGGCGCTGTAAAGCACGCGAGGTCTAGCAATGATCTGGGCTCGCGGGCATTCTACGCCACGAGCGATCGACGGGACGGGACGGCGTACCGTCGAATACTGGCCACTCCGTCTTCGTCTTCCCGCGCAGTCCAACATGTCGAGCCCCTCTCCCCAGCTCCCGATCGGTCAAGTGATCGGCAGCCGCTACCGCATCGAGTCGCTGCTCGGGCGCGGGGGCATGGGCGTGGTCTACGCGGCGACCCACGAGCTCACCGAGCGGCGCGTGGCGCTGAAGCTGATGGTCGCCGATGCCGAAGATTGGCCGGTGCTTCAAGAGCGCTTCTTGAGCGAAGCGCGCATCGCGGCGGCCGTGCGCCATCCCAACATCGTCGACGTGCTCGACATGGGCCTGCACGAAGGCGCGCCCTTTCTCGTGCTCGAGCTGCTCGAAGGTGTCTCGCTCGAAAAGCTGCTCGAAGCGCAGCAGCGGCTTTCGGTGGAGCAGGCGCTGGCGTGGCTCTTTCCGATCTTGGGCGCGCTCGCCACGCTCCACGACGCGGGCATCGTGCACCGCGATCTCAAGCCTTCGAACATCTTTCTGAGTTCGCTGCCGCGGCATCCGCTACGGCCCAAGCTGCTCGACTTCGGACTCGCGCGCGCGGTCTCGGATCTACGGCTCACGCGCTCTGGCACGGTCATCGGGACGCCGCTTTACATGGCGCCCGAGCACGCCGCCGGACAAGCCACCGGGCCGCAAGCGGACGTATGGTCGCTCGGTGTGGTGCTTTACGAATGTCTGGCCGGCGCCTCCCCGTTCAACTACTCGGATCGTTCTTCGCTGGCCGCCCAGGTGTTGGCTGGCGCGGCGAGGCCGCTCGCGCAGCTACGTCCCGATCTTCCCGAGGCGCTGACCGCGGCGATCGGACGCGCGCTGCAGCCGGACCTCGGCCGCCGTTACCCCGACATGCGCAGCTTCGGACGCGCGCTCTACGCAGGCGCGCGCGCGGGCGGCTTCGCGCCGCCGCGCGATCCAGATCCGATCGGACTGCCCGAGTACGTGAGCTGGCAAGACGGGCCGAGCCTGGCGACCACCCAGGACGGGCTCACCCGCGGGACCGCGGGCGACAGCCTCACGAGCTCGGTGCTCGCCAGCCTGCGGCCGCGCCAGCGCGGGCTCTGGTGGGGAGCAGCGCTGGCGTTGGCGCTCGCGTTGGCCGCCTATGGATTCTTCGGTGGAAGCCGAACCGCGCCGCGCGCCTCACGCGCTGCATTCACCACGCCGGCGCCCGATCGCCCACGCCCGCAGCGCGAACCGAGCGCGCCAGCGACGCGCTCTCCTGCGCTCGGCAGCCACGGCGCCGACGCACGCACCCCGCTCGCCGCGCCGCTCGCGCCGGCGGCCGGTTCGCGCGTGGAACGACGATCGCTTCCACCCTCGGAGCGCCCGGCGGCGGACCCGACCAACACGGCGCGCAAGGGAGATGGCGAGCGCGGTGCGGCCAACCGGCCTCGAGCGCGCGCTGCGGCAGTCGCCCGCCCCGCGGCGGCGCGCAGCCCCGCGACGCCGAGCCCGCGCAACGACCGAGTGCGCGAGGAGGTCGAGACCGAGTGGAAGTGAG
>CAZYWR010000316.1:0-2849 GCA_964651185.1 uncultured Polyangiales bacterium | reverse complement strand
CTGCGTGAGCGGGCGCAGCGCGAGAGCGCCGCCAAGCTGTCGGTCAACGACGTGCTCATGGCGCACATTTGGCAGCGCTTTGGCCCGGGCTGGTGCGAGGAGGTGGGCGGTGCAGAGTCGATTCTGAGTTGTCCTGTCGATATGAGGGCCGTCAGCAAGCTTCCCTGGAATCATTTCGGTTGCGTGTTGGGCTTTGCTGTCGCCAAGCTGCCGCCGACCCAGCTCCGGCAGGCGTCCTTGGGCGAGCTCGCTACGCGGGTACGGCGCGCCGTGGAATCTACAAATACCGATTCGCTGGCGCGAGCGAGCGCCGCGCTCGCTCACCTGCGGCGCGAACACGGCGTTGCCCGGGTGCAGAGCATGCAAATTCAGCACCCTCGCGGCGGGATTCTGTATACGAACCTGCTGCGGGCGCCAAAGTTGGAGTTAGACTTCGGCAAGGGCCCGCCGACCAGCCTGGTCTGCGACGCTTCCGTTTACCACGCCGGCGCTCTGTTCCCGCACCCCGACGGCGTCGAGATCCGCGCGATGCCGCGGCCACGCCAGACAAGCTCCGATCGCCTCTGAGGGTCCGACTCCGCGAACTTGCCGCCGAGCTCTTTCGCTCTGATCTCTACTACCGACTGAGCGTCTTCTTGATTGGCGCGCCCGCGCTCTGCGAGCGCGCCGATCTGGAGTCGCTGGTGCAGCATTCCTTGCGACGCTTTCGCTGCGAGTTAGGCCGCGCGGTGCGCGAGGTCGACCCCGAAGCGCTGGCCATGTTGCGCGCCCATCGCTGGCCGGGCAACGTACGCGCGCTGCAGGGCGTGCTCAAGCAGGCGCTGCTGCGGGTTTCCGATGATGACGCCGTAATAAAGCAGCACGAACAGCACCCCATTCACGCCGGCTTCACGGGCAGCGCTCGGCCGTGAGGTGACGCGACCGTGGGCAGACGATGTAGGAGCGGGCGACCACCCCAAGCGCACGCGAACTGCAAGACTCCACACGCAAGCGCGGCGCGGGCAGGAGCCTCCCGAGGACGGGTCGGCGCTACGGGGCCTGGCGCGGCGGGTCGGGTACACATCCGGCCATCTCGCGGGACTGGGGTGGAAATCCCGGGCGGGTCGGAAGAAAGGGATGGCACGACCCGTTCGCGCCTTTGCAAGTTCGCACCACAAGCCGCATGACAGGGACCGGATCGTCCTCCATAGTTTCGTTCGCATAACGGTCGAGGCGCGCGGCCCCGCGCGCGCGAGCGAAACGTCGTAGAGAGGCGCGCAGCCCCGCGCGCGAGCGAAATGTCGTAGAGGCGCGCGGTCCCACGCGCGAGCGAAATGTCGTAGAGAGGCGCGCGGTCCCACGCGCGAGCGAGATGGTGTGTAGATAGGCGACAGGCCGACCCCCCGCGCGCAGAAAGCCGCGCACGAGCCACCGTGGGACGGATCACGGTGCGGCCGAATCAATCAGCTCGCTCGGGGTTGCGCTAGACCCGCCAACCGTTCGCGATTCTTAGGCTGGCGCGAGAGAAGAGTAGACGATGCAGGCAGCAGCTCAGACGGTCGAATCCGTCGTTATTCGTTTCGCCGGCGACTCCGGCGACGGCATGCAGCTTACGGGAACCCAGTTCACCGAAACCTCGGCCCTCGCGGGGAACGATCTGGCGACGTTCCCCGACTTCCCCGCCGAGATCCGCGCCCCGGCCGGGAGCCTCGCGGGCGTATCGGGCTTTCAGGTCCACATCTCGTCCAACGAGGTGTTCACGCCCGGCGACGAACCGGACGTGCTGGTCGCGATGAACCCCGCCGCGCTCAAGGCCAACCTCAAAGACCTCAAGAAGGCCGGTGTCCTGATCCTCGACACCGATCAGTTCACCGACAAGAACCTGGCGCGCGTCGGCTACAAGCAGAACCCGATCGAGGACGGCTCGCTCGCCGGGTACAAGGTGCACAAGGTCGACATCACCGGCATCACGCTGAAGTCGATCGAGGAGCTGGGCCTCAACCAGCGCGCCGCCGTGCGCTGCAAGAACTTCTTCGCGCTCGGGCTGGTGTACTGGATGTACAACCGCTCGCTCGAGCACACGCTCAAGTGGATCGACGCCAAGTTCCCCGGCAAGCCCGAGGTCGCCGAGTCCAACCGGCGCGCGCTGAAGGCCGGCTATCACTACGGCGAGACCGTCGAGGTGTTCGCGCACACCTACGAGGTGCACCAAGCCCAGATCGAGCCCGGCCTCTACAAGAACATCTCCGGCAACGAGGCGCTGGCGCTCGGCCTGGTGGCGGCCGCGGAGCTCAGCGGCCTCGACATGTTCCTCGGCAGCTACCCGATCACGCCGGCGTCCGACGTGCTGCACGCGCTGTCGCGCATGAAGCACATGGGCGTGCGCACCTTCCAGGCGGAGGACGAGATCGCCGCCGCCGCCGCCGCGGTCGGCGCCGCCTACGCGGGCGCCCTGGCCGTCACCACCACCAGCGGTCCGGGCATGCTGCTCAAGGCCGAGTCCGTGAACCTGGCGCTGATGTACGAGCTGCCGCTGGTGATCGTCGACGTGCAGCGCGGCGGCCCCTCCACCGGCCTGCCGACCAAGACCGAGCAGTCCGATCTGCTGATGGCGATGTACGGCCGCAACGGCGAGTCGCCGATCCCGATCATCGCGGCCAGCACGCCGGGTGACTGCTTCTACGCCGCGATCGAGGCGGCGCGCATCGCGCTCGAGTCGATGACCCCGGTGATCCTGCTGAGCGATGGCTACCTGGCCAACGGCGCCGAGCCCTGGCGCGTGCCCGAGCTGGCGAAGCTGCCGCGCATCGAGGTGAAGTTCCACACCGACCCCGCGTCCTACAAGCCCTACGCGCGCGACGAGCGGCTGG